>JAFVZE010000322.1 GCA_017508315.1 Kiritimatiellia bacterium
GGATGGTCGGGCACGATATGAAGGTGAGCGACTACCGCGACACCGGTCACGTCGATCATCAGATTCCGCCTTCGTGGTGGATCGACAATTGAGCAAATGGTTGAGATTTCAGAGTTGAAAAAAAAAAGGAAAAAAATGAATATTAAAAAGATGAACAGAGGGCTCGATTTTCTGCGCGAAAAATACATATCCCCCGAACGCAGTGAGCCGCGCAAGCGGTCGCTAGAGGGGTGCGCGGCGAAAGGCGAGATTACGCTTAAGGACGGTCATTGCTGGGTGGGGGCGACACCGCTTATCCCCGGCCGCATGGAACGCAAGATCGTGGAGCTCAAGAAGATGACCGAAAACGGCACCTTGGAAGGCGTCTCCACGCTTCGCTTCGCAAGCTTCGCGCCCAAAGGCTCCGACATCGAAGCGATGCTCGCGAAAGAGCTCGACCTCGCGGCCTATCTCGGCGCGTCGGATGTCGTGCGCGTGATGGCGGTCGCCAACGGCAATGCCGTCAACGTTCTGGCAAAGCTTGCGAACGACGTCAACGTTTCCGTTGAAATCGGCGCGGCGCTCCCCAGGGGAGAAGCGCCATACGACCGCCATGAGATCATCGCCAAGCGCGGCGTCGCCTGCGACCAGACGGTGGATACGCATACGCCGCACGCGTCCATCCGCTGCTGGAACGGCGGCGGTGCGGTTGAATACACCGATGTCGACACGGAGCTTTTCGGTCTTTCTTATGAAGAAATCTGGAATGTCCGTGCGGCATTTGCGCTCTTGCAGAAGCGGGCCGACGCGAAAGTGTGGAAGGCGGCATGGGCCAAGGCGGTGAAAGCGGCAAAGCTTGCGTTCGCCGCCGACAAGGCGAAAGCGGCGAAGACCATTGCGCTCAAGAAGGGGCTCGATACCAACCGCGCGATAAAAGTAGCGGAAGTGAGGTGAAAACTATGAAACCGGTTAAAATTGCGATGATGGGCATGACCCATGGGCATACCCGCAAATATTACCAGACGCTACTGGACAACAAGAAGCTCGACTGGGTGGCGAGCTGTGCGCAGGATGAAGATGCGAAGAAGACATATGAACTCTATCAGACCGGAGTTCCCTGCTACCTCGATCCCGATGAGATGTACAAGAACCATCCCGATATCGAGGCGGTAGTCATCGCTTCGGCCAACGATCAGCATTTCGCGCAGATGAAATGGTGCGCCGAGAAGGGGATTCACATTCTTTCGATGAAAATCCCCACCTTCGACATGAAGGAATACGACGAGATGATCGCCATGTGCGACAAGGCGGGCATCGTCTGTCAGATCGAGCTTGAGATGCATTACAACGCCGTTGTTCAGCGTCTTAAGAAGCTTGTCAAGGACGGTGCGATCGGCAAGATCAAGGCGATTCAGATGACGAATATCACGCTTTCGCCGGTTTGGGCGTTCCCGTGGCAGGGCGACCCCAAGGCGAGTTTCGGCAGCGTAAAGCGGCTCAAGAAGGGCGATGACCGTTTCATGGGCGGAGCTTTGTGCGATCATCCGCACATCTTCGACCTCATCCGACATCTGACCGGTTCGGACTTCGACTACATCTACGCCGAAGTCGCGCCGAATCTGCGCGACGGGCTCAAGGTTGAAGACATGCTGATGGCGATCGGCAGGATGAAGGACGGGACTTCCTTCCTTTTCGATCCGAGCTGGTCGCGGCTAGAGGAAAAGATCAAGGTCCCCGGTCCCGGCTGGGAACGTTTCCCGAAGCGCATGGAGGTGAACGTGACCATCACCGGTGAAAAGGGCATGCTCACCTGCGACTGCTTCGGCCCGAACGTCTACCACAACGGTGCGCCGAACGACCGCTATACGGTGCAGTACACGTATTTCGACGAGTGGATCGGGCTCATCGACGAGTTTGTCGATTGCATCCGCAACAGGAAAACTCCGCTCATCAATCTCAAGTGGCACAAGCAGACCATCCAGTCCATGCTCGGCTGCTACGAGTCGATCAACACCGGCAAAATCGCCAAGGTGGGCTGACACGGCCCGCCCGTGTCAGCCGATGAAAGACGACCGGTAGTCGCGCATAGACGTTCCGAAGCGTTGTTTGAATATCTTTTTGAGCGATGCCGGCGTCGACCAGCCGCATTTCTCCGCAATCGCGTCGATCGATTCCTGTGAACTTTTCAGCATAGCCCGCACGGTTTCGAGGCGGACGTTCAGAATAGTTTCATAGACCGATTCCCGCTGAAGTTCCTGAAAGCGGAGATTGAGGAGCGAATAGGAGATTTTCAGGTGCCGCGCGACATCTTGCACCCCGATGCCTTTCGTCGCGTTCTTCTGGATGTAGGCGAGAGCTTTCTGGATGAGCAGCCCGGCTTCGGAGATCGGACGGGTGGAGTCGCGGTGGATTATCTGACGGACGCCGATGCTGTACACGTTGCCGCGCTGACGCCTGCGATAGCTTTCGCTCGAGAGCATGCGTCCGAGGATGGTGGCGGCAAGGCGGCCTTCCTGGATGAAGTCGGGCTGCACGGAGGAAAGGCGCGGGTCCGAGTTTTCGCAGAGAATGGGATCGTTGTTGATGCCTAAGACGGCGATTTCGCCGGGAACCTTGATCCCCGCCTGTCTGCAGGCGTTGACGATCTCAAAAGCGCGGTCGTCGCAGGAGGCGAGGATTCCGCAGGGTTTAGGCAGACTGTTCAGCCACTCGGTCGTGGTCGCGAGGTTTTCGATCTTGTCCGCGAAGTGCGCGAAATCGAACATCCGGCATTCGCGGCCGACTTTTTCCAGTTCGTCGCGGAATGCGCGGCCCCGATCCCTGCTCCAGTCTTCATTTATGCGGTAGCCGGCATAGCCAAAACATCTGTATACGCCCTGCTTCAGCAGTTCGCGCGCGGCCGCTCTGCCGATCGCTTCGGAGTCGCTGCGCACGAAAGCGATGTTCTTCGTCCGCTTCTCGATGATGCCGGATACATTCATGATCACGGTGGGAGTTTCCGATGCAGCAAGGGCGCTGAGCGCGCTGTCCGCTCCGGGGATTCCCACGATGAAGCCTTCCGTGCCGCGTTCGATCTCGCGCTTCACCGTCTCTCCCGTGAATTCATGGATGGAGCGAAAGATGGAAAGCTGCCAGCGGTTGCCTTCGCTCAGATGTTCGAAGATGCCGTTGAGCTTGTCCTGTCCGGCGATACCGGCCATGCGCAGAGCGACGGTGATTCTGTGCGTACTGTTGACTTTCATTCCGGTCAGTATAGCAAAAATGAGTTACGGGCAACGCGTGAAGTTCAATAAAACCGGGACGCAAGACATCGTTGACGCGCAACGGCCAACTATGATACTATGCTGAAACTACCATGGAAAAGGAAAGGTATAAAAGATGATAACCGAAAAATGGGCGCATCTGGACGCGGCGATGGTCGCGTCGAGCCGCAAGACGATAAAAGAACTGTTTGCCGAGGATCCGGATCGGGCCGGGAAGTTCACGCTCGAGGCGGCCGGTTGGATGCTTGACTATTCCAAGAACCGCATCGACCGCGAGGTCATGAAGGAGCTTTTCGCGCTCGCGCGCGAGTCGAATCTTGAAACTGAGATTGAGCGGATGTTCACCGGTGAGAAGATCAACGCCACCGAGAACCGCGCCGTTCTCCATACGGCGCTTCGCAACTGCGAGAAGGATGCGAAGGTTGTGGTTGACGGGAAGGATGTGATGCCGGACGTGCGCGCGGTTCTTGAGGCGATGGGAGACTTCTCCGATTCCGTGCGCAAGGGTACATGGAAGGGCTATACCGGCAAGAAGATCAAGTACATCGTCAACATCGGTATCGGCGGCTCCGACCTGGGTCCGGTCATGGCCAATCTCGCACTGAAGCCGTATTCAAAGCGCAATTTGAAGTTCCACTTCGTCTCCAACGTCGATTCCACGCATCTCGCCGAGACGCTGCGTGAAGTCAAGGCCGCCGAGACGCTTTTCATCGTCGCCTCCAAGACGTTCACGACGCAGGAGACGATGTCCAACGCCGAGGCCGCCCGGTCGTGGCTCATCGAAAAACTCGGCTCGAAGGACGCCGTCGCCAAGCACTTCGTCGCCGTTTCGACCGCCGCCGGCGAGGTTGCCGCCTTCGGCATCGACACGAAGAACATGTTCGGCTTCTGGGACTGGGTCGGCGGGCGCTATTCGCTTCCTTCGGCGATCGGGCTTTCGCTCATGATCGCCGTCGGGCGCAAGAATTACGCCAGGATGCTCAAGGGCTACTGGAAGATGGACAGGCATTTCCGCAGCGCGAAACTCGAGCGCAACCTGCCTGTCGTTCTCGCGCTTCTGGGGATTCTCTATTCCAACGGCTACGGCGCCGAGAGCTACTGCGTTCTTCCCTACGACCAGTATCTCGCCCGCTTCCCCGCCTATCTCCAGCAGATGGACATGGAGTCGAACGGCAAGTCGGTCGACCGCGACGGCAATCCGGTCGAGTGTCTTACCGGCCCGATCGAATGGGGCGAGCCGGGCACGAACGGCCAGCACGCCTTCTACCAGCTCATCCATCAGGGGACGCGGCTCATCCCCTGCGATTTCATCGGCTGCTGCCGCACCCACAATCCCATCGGCGATCTCCACGACAAGCTGATGGCCAATCTCTTCGCGCAGACCGAGGCGCTCGCTTTCGGCAAAACCGCCGAGGAGTGCCGCGCCGAAGGCGTCGATGAAAAGCTCGTTCCTTTCAAGACGTTCGAGGGTAACCGTCCGACGAACACGCTTCTCTGCGACGAATTGAATCCCGAGACTTTCGGCGCGCTTGTTGCTCTCTATGAGCACAAGATATTCGTGCAGGGTATCATCTGGAACATCTACAGCTTCGACCAGTGGGGAGTTCAGCTCGGCAAGGTTCTCGCCAAGGGCGTTCTGGACGATCTCACGGCCGACAAGCCGTCGATGAGGCACGACAGCTCCACCAATCAGCTCATCGCGCGCTACCGCAAGGCGATCGGACGTTGAAACGTCGTGAAAAAGCCCGAAATACTCGCCCCCGCCGGGGATTTCATCTGTCTGGAGGCTGCGATCGAAGCCGGCGCCGACGCCGTCTATTTCGGGCTCGGCGCATTCAATATGCGCGCGCGCTCAGGGGTCAATTTCAGCAGGGATGATCTGCCGGAAATCTCCTGGCGCTGCCGGGGGCGCGGGAAAAAACCGTATCTGACGCTCAATTCGATCGTCTTTGAGGATGAGCTTGCCGAGGTTGAGAAATTGGTCTCGTATGCAAAGCCGTATGTCGACGCATTTATTGTGGCGGATTGGGCGGTAGTGGAGATTTGCAGACGCTACGGTGTTGAGTTTCACATTTCCACCCAGATGAGCTGCTCGAACTCGCAGGCGGCGAAGTTCCTGCGCGAACAGGGCGCGAGCAGGGTGGTGCTTGCGCGTGAATGTTCGCTTGCCGAGGTCAAGCGTATTGCGGCGGTTTCAGGTTTGGAGATAGAGGCGTTCGTTCATGGGGCGCAGTGCGTGGCGCTTTCCGGGCGCTGTCTGATGAGCCACGATGTGTTCGGCTGCAGCGCGAACCGCGGCGAATGCCGCCAGCCGTGCCGCCGCCGTTTTCTCGTCAAGGCGGTCGATCTTTACGAAGACGCCGCGGGAAAACCGGTGCATGAAAGCGATACCGCCTTTCTGGTTGAGCCGCATACGGTTCTTTCGGCGAAAGATCTCTGCTCGCTCGGTTTTGTCGACAAACTCATGGATGCCGGGATCGCGAGCTTCAAGATCGAGGGGCGTGCGCGCAACGCCGATTATGTGAGGAGCGTGGTCGGCGCCTACCGCCGGGCGGTCGACGCCGTCGCCGACGGAAGCTACACGCCGCAACTCGTTGCGGAACTTACCGCGGAAGTGAGCAAGGTGTTTCACCGCGAATTCTCAAACGGTCTATACTACGGCCGTCCCGGGGCGGATCAGTTCACCGACAGCGAGGATTCGCTCGCGGCCTCGGTAAAGCGCCATGTCGGCGTGGTGGCCGATTACTTCCTGAAAGCCGGAATCGTGCAGGTGAAAGTGCAGGATCATGCCGTCCGGCCCGGCGACGAACTGCAGATACACGGCCGCACGACGGGAGTCGTGGAACTCGTCGCCGGAGAACTTCGCCGCGATGATGATATTCTCGAAGTCGCCGAGAAGGGAAACTGGTTTACGATGAAGGCCCCGCGCTGCCGCGTCGGCGACAAGGTGTTTTTCGTCGAAAAGCGAAACCGAAAAGGAGGTTGCGGAAGATGAATGCCGTCATTCTGCTGGCGTTGTCGTGGGCGGTTCATGGATGGAGCGGCTACCGGCCGCTCGCGAAAGTGGCGGCCGAGAATGTCGACGGGCGCGAGGTCCGGCATATCTCAAACGTTCAGGGTTCGAGCGGAGCCTGCATCTACACGGTGCCGAGAGAGGCTTCCCGCGCGGGGGACGTGGTCAGGGCCGTCTTTGAGGCGAAAGGCTCGGGGAGCGGTTTCGCGACGGTGGCCAGATACACTGGGGAAACGCTTTTCAACCAGACTTCCAGACTGGAGAAATTCCGGTTGACGGACGAGTGGAAGCGCTATGAATTCTACTTCCCCGTCGGCGACGGCAGCGCAGGCAAAACGGCGAAGATAGATTTTCAGCTCGGCGTCGCGAAAGGAGGGGAGGCGTATTTCGCGAATGTCGAATATCGGATCGAGCGCCGTGTGCGTGAAGATTTCGAAGGACCGGGACCGTATGCCGGCGGCGCGGTGCCGGTCGGGGGGAATATCGCCCCGGGGCTGCTTTCGCAGACGCGCCTCGGGGTAATAACCGCCTCGTCGCCGAGGACGATCGAACTGCCGGAAAAGCGGTTTTCGCTGCCTTCCGGCGGCGGAAATGCGTATTTCGAGTCGTCGGTGAGGATTTACTCTTTCGGTCGTGCGGTGCGCAGGGATGCGACTTTGGATGTCCGTTTCTCCGGAGACGGCGGTGCGCGTTTCGCACTGCGCGTCGATCATGCCGCGGACAGGGATTTTCTGCGCTGCACGCTTGCGGACAGGATCGACGGGGGCGTGAAAACGCTCGGAAGGCTGGATGTTCCGTACAAGTCGCTGCCGGCCGACTTCATTCTTTCTGCCGCGCTCTCAGGAGAGGTTAAACTTGAGGTTAAGTCGCTCGCCGATTCCTCATACGACGTGCGCAGGGCGCAGTCGGCGTTCTTCAGCGGACGCAAGGGGAGCTTTGAACTTTCCATGCTCTACACGCCGCGCGACGGTGAAGGCGAGCTGGTCGTCGATGAATATTCTGCCGGCAGGGCGAGTCCCGAAGTTTCTTATCCGCCGGTGGTGAGCCGGCTTGAAAAATCACCTTTCTTCGATCCCGTAAGCGCCGGTTGGCCGCTTGTGTTCGAGGATGACTTCAACGGGGGAAAAATCGATGAAGAGAAGTGGGAGATAAGGAAGAGTCGGGACATGGCGTTCGTGAAGGACGGAAAACTTCACATCCGGGCCGACTGGAACGAGAAGCGGGACAAACTCGCGACCGCGTCGCTTTACACCCGCGAAGCGTGGACATACGGCTATTTCGAGTCGCGGCTGCGCTTCACGAAGAACTCCGGCTGGTGGGCGGCGTTCTGGCTGTGCAGGGATTCGTGCGCCAATCCGTTCAAGGACGGATTCGAGATCGACATTTTCGAAGATTACTATACGCGGTGCGACAAGCCCGACGGCGTGCACAAGCCGATACTCGACCACAACCTGCATATCTTCGGCAGCGGTGTGCTCAAAAGCTGGAACTACCGCAGTACGCTTCCCGGTTCGCTCGATGATTTTTATGTGTTGGGATGCAAATGGACGCCATTCGAGATATCCTGCTATCTCAACGGAAAACTGATCTCTTCCAAGGCCAACCACAGCCCGCACAAGTCGGTGACGTTCGATGCCGTTTCCCACGGCGCGGGGTTCTCGCCGCTCAAGGCCATCGTATCCGGACAGATCATGAACGAAAGCTGGTTCTGCCACGATACGACCGGTTTCAGATTCCCCGAGGATTTCATCGTCGACTACGTGCGCGTCTACGCTTTTCCGGGCGAAGGGACCGCGGAGGTCGCGCTCGAGTCGGACAAAAAATCCGACTTCTTGAAAGTCGGCGACGCTTTCAGGGTGCGGGTGGATGCCGAAGAGGGCGGCGACGGCGCGGACATAAAGGCGGTGTATCTTTTCGATTCCGGGTATCTGCTTGACTACAAGACGGAACCGCCTTATGATTTCACCGTCGGGATCAATGAAAAATATTACGGTGCCACCCGCTATATGCGCCCCGGCCGCAGCGGCAAGGTCACACCCCTGCACGGCACGGGGCTGCACGTGCTGGCAGCCTATGCGCTCGATTCCAGGGGGCGGTATTCGCACTCGACGGACAATCTGGAGTTCGTCGTCGCCGACATCGGCAGGTCGGCTCCGTACCAGGGGATTGCGCAGCGCATTCCCGGCGTGATAAAGTGCGGACGCTACGACGAAGGAGGACTCGGCGTCGCGTACAGCGACAATACCGAAGGCAATTCGGCCAGCAGATCGTTCAGAACCGGTGAATGGGTCGATGCCGCGAACGAAAGCTGCATCGGCTCGTCCAGTTCCGGCGAGTGGCTGACCTATACCGTCGACATCGATGAGAGCGCGCGCTACCGTGCGGTGTTCACTTTCGGCACGCCGTCCAAAGGGAAAGCCAAGCTTCACCTCTTCCTCGACGGCAGGCGTATAGGGCACTTCGACTGTCCCGGGCACGACGCTCCCCACTGGGGCTGCGACACCGAAAGCGTCATCGATTCGCTTGAGCTTCCTGCCGGCCGCCACCGGTTGACAATCCTGTTGGAGGAACGGTATAATTTCTCGACAATCGAGTTCACGAAAGTGAAGTGAAGTAACGCAAATCAAGGAGGTTCCCGAAATGGATATCAGCAGACGCGATTTCACGAAGATGTTGGCCGCCGGCGGCGCCATGGGGGCCTGCGGGTGTTCGACTTTCCGCGCGGGCGGCAAGAACGAACATGATTTCATGTGGTCGTATCTCATCCATCTCGGCACCAACACGATGTGCGACCGCGTTCCTTCGAGTTGGGGACTTTTCAAGAAGGAACAGCTGAGCGGATTCGGACCGTCGAAGAAGCTGCGCTGCGACGACAATATCTGGCGCGAGACTATCGACGCCCACGCCGCCGCCGGCACCAACACGATCGTGATCGGGCTTGCCGAGGGCGTCGTCTATCCGAGCCATCCCGAGCTGGCGATCGAAGGCTCCTGGAGCGTGGAGAAGCTCCGCGGGGAGATCGCCCGCATGCGCTCGATGGGGCTGGAGGTCCTGCCCAAACTCAATTTCTCCGCCACGCACGACATCTGGATGCAGGATTACAGCCGTATGCTCTCGACGAAGAAGTATTATCAGGTCTGCGAGGACCTGATACGCGACGTCGATGAGATTTTCGATCATCCGCGCATGATTCATCTCGGTTACGACGAGGAGAACTGGGAAAACCAGTGCAAGTACGATTTCGCCGTCATCCGTCAGGGCGATCTCTGGTGGCATGACTTCCTCTGGTTCGTGAAGACCGCGGAGAAATACGGCATGCGGTCGTGGATATGGACCGACTGCAACCGCAAGAATCCCGAAGTGTTCTACAAGCGTATGCCCAGAGACGTCATCCAGTCGAATTGGTATTACGGGCTCAACTTCGCCGACAGGTCGGAGAAGATCGGAAACGCCGACAGATCCAAGAAGCGCCTTCAGTACTACATCGATTTCGACAAGGCGGGATTCGAACAGATCCCCTGCGGCTCGAACTGGTACAACGACGGCAATTTCCCGCAGCTTTCGCGCTTCTGCCGCGGGAAGCTCTCGAAGCGGACGCTTCGCGGAATGCTCATGGCCCCCTGGTTCAAGACCATGCCCGAGAATCGCGGCAAACTGCTTTCCGCGGCCAAGGAGGTCCAGGAGGCGATCAAGGGCTGATCGAAGTCAAAAGTTGAAGTTTTCGGTCAAGTTGTCGTTTTTGGCGCTTGCGTTGTATGCGGCGGCGGCGGTTTTCGGGGAAGTCCAGTACCGTCTCGCCGCCGCGCGCGATGTCACGGCGGCGTACAATGTCGTCCGTCCGCACGAGCGCTACCTTCCTCCCGGTCCCGGGCACTGGATGGGTACCGACAACCTCGGTCGCGACGTCGCTCTGAGGCTGGCGCAGGGGACGCGCATCGCCTTCCATGTCGGCATAATGACGTCGCTCATCGCCATTCCGCTCGGAGTTCTGCTCGGAGCGCTGGGCGGTTATTTCGGCGGCAAGACCGATTCTGCGGTGGTATGGCTGTGCGCGACGGTTTCTTCAATGCCGGGGCTGCTGTTCATACTGGCCATTTCGCTCGTCGTCGGCAAAGGTCTGGCGGGTATTTACGCCGGAATCGGGCTTACGACCTGGGTGGGGGTCTGCCGCACGATCCGCGCCGAAGTAATGAAGCACCGCGCCCGTCCGTACGTTCAGGCCGCGCGCGTTCTCGGGTATCCGCACCGCCGGATTCTCTTCAGACATATTCTGCCCAACGTGGCGCACATAATCCTCATTCAGTTTTCCATACGTTTTCCGGCGGCGGTTTCGACGGAGGTGTTTATTTCCTTTCTCGGAATCGGAGTTCAGGGCGAGCCGAGCTGGGGGATAATGATCAACAACGCACGGCTCCGTCTCTGGCAGGGGGTATGGTGGGAGATGGCTTTTTCGACGCTGGCGATATTTCTGCTGGTGCTTGCGTTCAACCATCTCGCCGATTGGCTCCGCGACCGGCTGGATCCTGCGCTGAGAAGCGAAAGGTGATATAATATGGGCATGAATTTTCCTTTCAAGCTTGAAAATCCGCTGGTCGTTTTCGATATCGAATCGACCGGCACGAGCCCGCGCAAGGACCGCATCATCGAACTTGCGGCGGTGAAGGTGGATCGCGACGGAACCGAGACGGAAAAATGCTGGCTTCTCAATCCGACGGTACACATACCCGAGGAGACGACGGCGATCCACGGCATTTCCGACGAGGACGTGAAAGACTGCCCGACTTTCGCCGAACGGGCCGATGAGATATTCGAGTTCTTCCGCGGCTGCGACATCTCCGGCTTCAACGCGGACCGTTTCGACATCCCCTGCATCGAGGAGGAGTTCGCCCGCTGCGGGATGAATTTCGGGTCGTCGCAGCGCAAACATGTCGACGTGCAGCGCATCTACCACAAAAAGGAGCCGCGCGACCTTTCGGCGGCGGTGCGTTTCTTCCTCGGACGGGATCACGCCGGGGCGCATGGCGCCGAGGCCGACGCAAGGGCGACGCTGGAGGTGCTCAAGGAGCAGTTCAACAGGTATGAGGATCTGCCGCGCAACGTGGCGGAACTGGACGAATATCTCGTTCCGCACGATCCCATGAACGCCGACCGGATGGGGCTGCTGCGATGGAAGGACGGAGAGCTTACCGTCAATTTCGGTAAGAAGAAGGGCGAAGCGCTCAAACGGCTGCTCGTGAACGAGCCGAACTTCCTGCGGTGGATAATCAAGGGCGATTTTGACACGGAAGTACGCATGATCGTCGCCGATCTGCTCGACAACGGCAGGCTGCCGCCCGCTCCGAAGAGCCGGTAATATGATATAATTGCGCCTATGTTCCAGTCGAAATACAAATTGTGCGAGCTCTTCGGTATCCCTGTATATGTGGATCTGTCGTTCGCGATTCTGCTTTTCCTTTTCGCGACATCCGAAAGGTCGTTTTCTTTCGGTCTCGCTTCGGCGCTGGTGCTCGCGATTTCCGTGGTTCTGCACGAGCTCGGGCATGCGCTCACCGCCGGTGCCTTCGGGTTCCGCACGCGCGACATCACGCTTTCGCTGCTCGGAGGCTGCGCTTCGCTCATCGCTCTGCCGCGCAAGGCGTGGCAGGAGTTCTTGACCGCGCTCGCCGGACCTCTTGTCTCGTTCGCGCTTGCCGGTCTGGTGCTGCTTCTGGACGTTTTCGAGGTGCGCGTTGAAAACGACTGGCTGCGCAGCGTTCTCTCCTATGCGTTCTGGATGAATATGATGCTCGGAATTTTCAATCTGATGCCGGGTTTTCCGCTCGACGGCGGACGGATTTTCCGCAGCGTGATGCGCGCTTTCGTCTCCCGCGCCAAGGCGACGTTCATTGCCATGTGGGTCGGGCGCGGCGTCGCCATTCTGCTCGGTTTGCGCGGACTTCATTCTCTCTTCACCGGCGGCAGCTGGGGTTTCATATCGATCCTCATCGCCTGGATGATCTGGCGCGAAGGGTGGCGCGAATACAGGCAGGCGCTCGCCGAGGAACGTTTCGGAGGATGGTCGCAGGACGATTTCAACGCGCGCGTCTCGCCGCCGCCGTACGACAGATGACGGTTTCCAAAAAGAAAGGTAGATCAACGATGAAGAAAAACATTGTTTGCGCGATTGTCGTGTCGCTTGCCGGTATTGCGGCGTTCGCCGCTCCGGATGCGCCCAGAGCGGTCGTTAAGTGGTATTTTCCGTTGACCCAGTCGCATCAGGGTCTGCCGTTCGGCAACGCCGAGACCGGCTTTCTCGTGTGGGGCGAGGGGCGGACGCTCAAGGTTACGATCGGCCGTGACGACACCTGGGATCACCGCGGCGGCTATGACTGGAACGACGATCAGTGCTATTCCAACATCGTCGCGGCGCTCTACGCCAACGATCTGGGCCGTCTGAAAGAACTTTTCCGTCGCGGCGAAATCAAGCCGGGCGAACCTAAGAACCCCCAGATCATCCCGATCGGCCACTTTGAATTCACCCTGCCGGAGGGCTTCGCGCTCGACGAGGGTACGCTCGATACGGCAACCGGCATCGGCCGCATCGGCGATATCGTTCTTGCGCTCGACCGCGCGAGCGGGGTGCTTGCAGTCTCATGGCCCAAGGGCGTGAAGCCGGCGGTCAGGGCCGTTCCTTCGTGGGAGCACGAGGCGGTGTCGAAGGAGTTGATTCCGATCAGCTTCCGTCCGCCGGAACGCTTCTCGCAGGGGAACGTCACGGGCTTTACGCAGATGCTGCCCGCCGATCCTTCCATCGGCGCGGGGTGCGCAAACGGCGAAGGCGTTTCGTATCTGACGGCGGTTCGCGGCGATAACTGCGCGGCAGCCAGGGCCAACGTCGTCAAGACGCTCGCCGGTCCCGCCGCCGGCGGTTTCGCGGCGGTCAAGGCGTCGAGCGAGAAATTCTGGAACGACTGGTGGAAAGATACGCCGTGGTTCTCGGGCGCGTCCGACGAAATCCGCGAGATCCACGATTTCGGCATGTACAAGTTCGGTTCCATGACCGGCGAGACCGGCGTTCCCGCGCCGCTGCAGGGACCATGGATCGAGGAATACCGTCTGCCGCCGTGGCACGGCGACTACCATTTCAACATCAACGTCGAAATGTGCTACTGGCCGGCGTACCGCGGCAACCATCTCGAATGTCTCAAGCCGCTTTTCGCGATGGTCAGGCGCTGGTGGCCGGTTCTGCGTGAGAACGCGCGCAAGTTCGCCGGCATCGAAGACGGCTTCATGCTGCCGCATTCGGTCGATGACCGCTGCCGCCTGATCGGCGGATTCTGGTCGGGGACGATGGATCACGCATGCACGGCGTGGACGGCGCAGCTCATGTTCCGCTACGTGACGATGAGCGGCGATCTCGCCTTCCTCAAGAACGAAGCCTATCCGTTCATGAAGGGGACGATGAAGGTCTATCGCGCCATGATGGAGGAATACAACGGCAAGCTTTCGATGCCCGCGACCACTTCGCCGGAATTCGGCGGCAAGGAGGTTTCCAAGTGCTGGGGGCGCGACGCGAGTTTCCAGCTCGCCGCGGCGCACCGCCTGGCGCGAGATCTCGTTTCGGCGGCGAAACTTCTCGGCGAGAATCCCGATCCGATGTGGCTGGACGTCATCAACCGTCTGCCGCTCGCTTCGTTCGCCGGCGGCAGACCGGGCGGAGAAATCGAACTTTGGAAGGGTTTCGCGCTTCCCGAGTCGCACCGTCACCATTCGCATCTTGCAGGTCTCGTGCCGTTCGACGTCATCGACATCGACGAACCCAAGCAGCGCCGCAGCGCGGCCGCCGCGTTCAATACCTGGCAGCGTGAAGGTCTCGGGCTGTGGAGCGGCTGGGCGGTGCCGTGGGCGGCGATGCTTCAGCTGCACATGGGCCACGCCGACGCGGCGGAACTTACGCTCCACATCTGGAAGCGCATGTTCACCAATCCCGGCCACGGTTCCCGCCACGACCCGTACTTCCCCGGTTTCTGCCTGATGCGCAAATCGACGTTCTCGCCCTGCGGCGAGCCGATGGAGATCATGCAGATCGACGGCGCTATGGCCGCGACCGCCGCCGTCCACGAGATGTTCCTCCACGAGCGCAACGGTGTAGCCCATGTGTTTCAGGGCTCTCCTATGCGTTGGCGCCACCTCGAGTTCCGGGACGTTCTTTCCGACGGCGGCGTTCTGGTCGGTGCCAAGCGCACGAAGGGCGTAGTCGAGTACATCGATCTCAGGTCGCCCAACGGCGGTTCGATCCGTGTCGCTTCGCCTTGGAAGAAGGGTGAGGTTATCGACGTCAAGCTCGCCGCCGGCGAAACGAAGCGCCTTGCCAGATAAGCGTCTGCACGGTCGGGAATTACGGAGGTAAGGATACAATGAAGCGTATAGTTCTGTTTCTTTTGACCAACATCGCGGTGATGATCGCTTTGAGCATCACCTCCACGGTCGTATTTTCTCTGATCGGCGTGCAGATGCAGGAGGTGTTCGGGGAGTGGAGCCATCTGATCGTCTTCGCCTTCGTCTTCGGTATCGGCGGGTCGGTGATATCGCTTCTCATATCCAAGCCGATGGCGAAATTATCCACCGGAGCGCAGACGATCGACGGCAGCGAAGGCGAGGCCGAGCGCTGGCTCGTCGCCACGGTCGAGGATCTCGCCCGCCGCGCCAACATCAAGACTCCGGAGGTGGCGATCTATCCGGGCGCGGCCAACGCTTTCGCGACCGGAGCGTTCAGGAATTCCGCGCTGGTGGCGGTTTCGTCCGACATAATGGCGCAGATGTCCAAAGAGGAGCTGCGTGCGGTTCTCGGGCATGAAATAAGCCATGTCGCCAACGGTGACATGGTGACGCTCTGTCTCATTCAGGGCGTTCTCAACGCTTTCGTGATCCTTTTCTCGCGCATCATCGCCCAGATCGTCGCCAATGCCGGCAACGGCAATGAAAGGCGCAGGTCTAATCCGTTCGTCTACATGACGGTTGTCTGGACGATGGAGATCGCGCTTGGAATTCTGGCCATGCTCATCGTCTGCGCGTTCAGCCGCCGCCGCGAATACGTCGCCGATGCCGGAAGCGCCAGACTGCTCGGCACTCCGTATCCGATGATCGCGGCGCTCCGCCGGCTCGGCAACCTCCAGCCGGGGGTTCTTCCCGATTCGCTCAAGGCGATGGGGATCGCTCAGGGCAGGCGGACATCGCTCTGGTCCACCCATCCGGCGCTCGAAGATCGTATTGCCGCGCTTGAACGCGCAGGCGTTGCTTAAAATGGGTTTACCTTCGTTTTTATCGTGATTCTGTAAAAGTAGGACAAATTGTCGCCAAAAGCGGGATCAAGGGGTCGACTGCTTTCAGGTGGCGTGTTTTTGATATAATACCGCTTA
>JAFVZE010000323.1 GCA_017508315.1 Kiritimatiellia bacterium
GCAATTTTCGCAGTGGCACGGTTGAAAAGCGTCCTGCGGCATCACGTCGACGAACTTGCCCATCCCCTTGATCGCTTTCGTGTTGCAGTTCCAGCCGAATTCCCCGCGCCCCGGCGGATAACCGGCAGGGATTGCGCGCACGGTTGCAGGCTCGCCGAGGAGAAAGCTTTTCGCATCGGCATATATTTCATCCCAGATTTTCGAAGTGTGGCACAACTGCCCGGGCTGGGGATATTTCGGATCCGTGTTGCGCCGCCCGTCCGGCAGCATCTGAAAATATTCCGGATGAGTTTTCCCGAAGCGCTTGAGATAATGAAATTCGTTGAGACCGTGGCTGCACGGAATGAACTCCGTCAACAGGCGGTGGCGGTGGTGCATTATCTGGCGTCCGGTTTTGCGGTGCTCGTCGTCGAACCACGCCCCCATCTCCCACGCGGCGTAATCGCGGTAGGTGTAATCGGGCCGGTTGACGAACTCGCCTTCGGGGATGCAAAGCCGCCCGCGCCTGGGGATGACGGTTCCCAACGGTCCGGGAAAATAAAAACGCACACCGGCAAAACGTTCAAGGAACTCATAAACGGCGAACTCGGTGGCGCGCTCATACATATTCCCCCAGATTCCGGCG
The DNA here is from genome assembly GCA_017508315.1 of Kiritimatiellia bacterium. Lineage (GTDB taxonomy): Bacteria > Verrucomicrobiota > Kiritimatiellia > RFP12 > UBA1067 > UBA1067. The sequence goes on from JAFVZE010000323.1 coordinate 626, forward strand.
CGAAAGGCTCCGGCGACTTCACGCTCGGTTTTGCCGATATCGTCGCTGCCGGCGATGTAAATACGCGAATTGACCGCTTTTATAATACCGGCGTCGCGGGGGAGCGAATCGATGTCTATCCCGGCGTCGCGCGAATATCCGTTGTCGCCGACCGAAACGGCGGTAAAACCGTCCAGAAAAACGTTGGTGACCGGAATTTCACAATCAAGAACCCGCGAGAGCGTTGAAGCGAGCTCTCCGGCGGCGAACCGCGCCACTGCGCATGCGTCGTCCGCGACATAAATCTGCGTCGATCCCGGGCGCAGAACGACATCCCGCGAAAATCCCCACCCTGCATACATCGATGCCGCCAGCAAAATACACTTTTTAAACATATAAGGCCTTATTTGAGAATCATGGAGAAAACTCTGGGATGCGTCAGCATAAGCTTGCGGCCGAGCGTTTTCAGGCACCACCCTTCAGGCAGCGCGCATCCTTCGGCGAGCGGAGGAACGATGGCGTCTTCAGCTTCCGCAAAGGCAAGAAGCTCATAACGTTTAGTTGTATCAAGTCCGGAAAGGTTGTCGATCGAAAGAACCGCTCCCTCGGGCCAGAAGTCGAGCGTTCCGCAGGACGGCGCGCCGACGGCGGCGGAATATTCGGCGAACGAGAGCCCTTCGCCGCCGACCGCGCCCCCTTCGACGCGGAGATACGCATTCGCCGGCAGGACGCCGGGTGTGAGCGTCAGCGTCCCCTCTCCGCGCTTCGTCAGTTTAACGGGCGTGAGGGCATATTCATCGGTGAGCGTAAACGTGCATTCGGCGACAATTCCCGGCTTTCCCCTGTAAACCGCGCTGACCTTTGTTTTCTCCGCCGTATATCCCCAGCCGGGAGAAGTGACCGCAATCCCTGTCACTTTGCGGGAAACGGAATCAAACAGCGCAACCGCGCTCGCACCCTCGCCGTCTCCTTCTATTGTAATATGCGGAGGACAGACGGCGTCGGCGAACACGGAAACATCAACCTCTATCGACGCGAAAGCGCCAGACCGAGGGGAACCGAGCGGCTTTGCAAGCGTAATGTCGTGTCCGTCGGTGTCGATGATCGCGCCTCCGCCGTAGACGGTTACGGCATCGACGTTTTTGAAAACTCTGCCGTTGTCGGCTCCGGCTTTGAATACGCCGCCGTTGAAATTGACGTACGCCTTTGCCGCTTCTCCGGCCGAAGCGGACTTTACGATTGAAGATGCTTTGAAAACTCCCCCGTTCAGGTTTAAAACAGCCGTACCGTCAATGCGGTTATTGAGAACAACATCCTCTTCGATATCAGTAACCGCCGCCGCGCCGGAAATCGTATAAACCCCGAAACTGCCGGATTTATCGGACTCAA
>JAFVZE010000324.1 GCA_017508315.1 Kiritimatiellia bacterium
GCGGCATCGAATGTGACAGATGAATTCAAAGCGCTTCATCCTGAAATTCCGTGGATTCAGATGCGTGGCTTACGCAACAGATTGGTACATATTTTTGACTATGAGCAGATTGATTACGACATAATCTGGATTGTTGCAACGGAAGAATTACCGGCGCTCGAACCAAAAATCCGTTCTGCGCTTTCAACAATTCCATTGCCGGATGACTTTATATTGCCGGAGATTTAACCATTTTCACATCAGTAACTGAACAGTGAAAGGAAGAAAAGAAAACTGATTGAAAGAATATAGACGGAGCAACCGCTTCGTCACCATAACAATTTGCAACAACTGCAAAGCGATCGTTCTGAGAAATGTAGGAAGTTTCAAAGATAGACGACACCTTGCAGAGGAAAACGCTACAGCGTTTCGCCTCTCTTCGTGTTTCTATCAAGGCATCCTACAGCCTCTCAGAAGACACGAAGAGAGGATTTATTTTACCCATGATTCGTGTTTGACCGCCGAGCGGACACTGAATAAGAGCAAGCCCGACTCTTGAGAGGTGGACATAACGAGGGCGAAAAGGACTATGCAATGAAACGAACACTTGAAAAAATAAAAACGTGGCTTGTGGCAGTAGGTGCAGAAGCGCCGGACTTCTGCAAGCTGTGCATGATGACATTGTGTCTACTGACAAAGGTTGTAAAGAAACAAGATGTAGCAGAAGAGAAAACTGCAATGCGCGACCTCATAGCAAAGACGAAAAACGCGCAGATTGCACTTGTTGGAATGTTGGTTATTGTCATTGCTATGATGCTTATGCGCGGATGCGGACGCAATCAGTCAAACAACTGCGTGACTTATGCCGATGCCGACATGAGGAAGGCGGTTTTGGCGCAAGTCGAGCAGGAACGTCAACGAGTGGCTAAGGTGGAGATTGAGCAAAAAGAAGCTGAAGCAAAACGTGCCGTCGAAGTGGCAAGGCGCGAGGCTGATGCTGAGGCCAAGAAACGGAAGCACGAAGAACTTGGCGCTTGGTATCGCGCCGAAAAAAAGAAACTTGAAGAGCGAAAAAATGTCGAACTCGGCAAACTGGAAAAGTCCAAAAACAACCGCGCTCACGATATTATCGTCAAGAACAAATGGCCGCAGGTAAAGTTTCCGTCTCTTGATGACATCGTAATAGCAGAACCCCTTCCCGAAAAGTACAATAGCTACGCTTTGACCGAATGTCCGATTACAATTAAAGATATGCCCATATTCACGTGCATGCGCATTGATGGACCTTCGACAGATAATGGCATTGTTACAAGAATATGGCTCTCAGGAAGTGTTTCCATGTCTGTAGATAAGGCAATCGGTTGGATGCGGGCGGTATCAAAGAAACTGGACGAATCTTGGGATGTAAAGCATACTAATCTCGGAAACGATCAGATATTCCAAGGTGGCGGATATGAAATTGCCGTGCGAGTGTGGGAAGGACTCCCCAGTTGGGAAGCAATGTTTCAATGCCGAGTGCACAAGACAGATGATGGTCAAATGGCGAAGTTCACTCTTGACATCAAAAGTTATGAACTTCCAAGGATTGTGAATGAGCAGCTTGATAGAGAGTTTCGCCAAGCAGTCGAAAAACTTGAAGCCGACTTCAAGGCCCAAGAAGAGCGACTTGACGAAGAACTCCATAGCAGACAGTCTCAAATCAAATAAAAGCCAAAGTTAGGAAATACAAAATGAACGCTAAAGAAAAAGCTGTTATTGACATCGTTGAAAAGGCGTTGGCGAAATTAAACCGTCGGTTGACAGGAATTGTGTTTCAGATTATTCAAGACGACAGCAAACTTAATGTGGAGTTCATGCGTGCTGTCGGCGAACTCAAGTGGAAGCGTGTCAACCAGATAATCGGCGCGTATATTCGTGACAAGTACGGACTTGTAAGCACAAAGAAACGCAATCGTCACCCCGATAGCGCACTTGTACGTTCGCATTCTGAATTGAAGTTCAAGTGAGACGATGTCTATGTAGCAGACGGTGCCTTACGCAAATTTTACGGCGTAAGCCGCCGTCTGTCCAAACACCTTCACAAGAGTACTGTGGTTGGAATATCCCCAGTTTTTGACCCCTAAAAACAATGAGAGACCTTGTTTTATTGGGTGATATGAGTTTTCGGAAGTGAAATAAGCGAAAAATCGGTTCCAGCTGTTGGATGTGGTAAAATAACCACGCACAAAAAAACCACAAATGGAATTCGAGTTGCTTTCAGGATGAGATTCGAAGTGGATACTTGAAAATACGGAACAAAACCCTTTGAGACTGCGAAAATCGCGCAAGGCTCTCCAAGGGCTCGGTAGCCTTCAAAAGGCGGGGTATTCCAGCAATCCGTTATGTTGACGGATTCGGCGGGTAAATAGTAAAATATTCAGACACTTTCCCAATAAAAGGTAAAAGAACAGATGAAGCAGATCGGAGTTGGCATAATCGGTTTCGGCACCGTCGGCGCTGGCGTCGCGGAGGGCCTGTTGAACCATCGCGAGGTAATGGCGCAGCGTCTCGGCGTGGACATCGTGCTCAGGAAAATCGCGGACCTCGACATCACGACCGACCGCGGTTTCAAGGTCCCGGATGGCGTGCTCACCACCGACGCGAACGAAGCGATCGCCGACGAAAACGTGCAGATCGTGGTCGAGACCGTCGGCGGTACGGGAATCGCCAGGAAGTTTGTTCTCGACGCCCTCAACGCTGGCAAGTGCGTGGTCACCGCCAATAAGAAGCTGCTCGCCGAATACGGGTGCGAGATTTTCGACACGGCCGCAAAGAACAACGTCGACATTTATTTCGGAGCTTCGGTCGGCGGCGGCATTCCGATCATCCGCGTTCTGCGCGAAGGGCTCGCCGGCAACGACATCGAGACGATCCACGGCATCCTCAACGGCACCTGCAACTACATTCTCACGCGCATGGAGAACGAAGGGCTTCCCTTCGACGAAGTGCTCGCCGATGCGCAGAAACTCGGCTACGCCGAGGCCAATCCCTCGCTCGACATCGACGGCTTCGACACCGCCCACAAGGCCTGCATCCTTTCCGCGCTCGCCTACGGTTTCCAGCCGACGCTCGATCAGGTCCAGGTCGAGGGCATTCGCAATCTTTCCGGCGTCGATGTGAAGTACGCCGCGGAAATGGGCTACCGCATCAAGCTTCTCGCCTGCGTCGCCAAGGACGGCGACGAGGTCGAGGTCGGCGTCCACCCGACGCTCATTCCGTTCTCGCACATGCTCGCCAACGTCAACGACGCGTTCAACGCCGCGATGGTCAAGGGCGACATGTCAGATTACACGATGTACTACGGCCGCGGCGCCGGCCGCGCACCCACCGCATCGACGGTCGTGGGCGACATCGGCGACATCGCCCGCAACCTCGCGCACGGGGAGACGCGCTATTCCCGCGGCGCTCCGAACTACGCCGAGGGCAAGATCGCTCTCAAGGCCGCCGGAGACATCGTTTCGAAGTTTTACGTGCGTTTCATGATCGCCGACAAGCCCGGCGCGTTCGGCGAGATCGCCTCCATTCTCGGCAGGCATTCGGTTTCGATCTCGACGGCCTCGCAGAAGTGCGGAGGCGTCGGCAACGAGCCGGTGCCGGTGGTGATGCTCACGCACGAGGCGAAGACGTCCGATCTCGAGGCGGCGCTTGCCGAGATCGCGCAGAGCGGCGTCATCGGCGAGCCGCCCGTCAAGCTTCGCATGATCTGAAAGCCGGATTTAACGCACGCCGAACAACATTCAGGAGGAATACAATGAACAGGAGAGATTTCATCAAGACCGGTTCCGGAGCTTTCTTCATCGCCTCGGCGGGGAAGGCGTTCGGCGCCGACGCGCCTTCGAACCGCGTGAGGCTGGCGATGGTCGGCTGCCACGCCAAGGGCCGCGGCTGTCAGGTGATGCGTTCGGCGATGAAAGTTCCCGGAGTGGAAATCGCCTGGGTGTGCGACGTCGATTCGCGCGCGCTCGACTTCGCCGCGGCGGAGGTCGAGAAAATCTCCGGAGTGAAGCCCCGCAAGGAGAAGGATCTGCGCAAGGTTCTGGAAGACAAGTCGATCGACGGCATCATCTCGGTGACGCCCGACCACTGGCACGCGCATTCCGCGGTGCTCGCGATGCGCGCCGGCAAGGCGGTCTATGTGGAGAAGCCCTGCTGTTTCTGCCCGAGCGAAGGCGAAGTCATTATCGACACCTGGAACAGTACGGGTGCGGTATTCCAGATGGGCAACCAGCGCCGCGCCTCGCTTCCCTACCGCGAAGCCATCGACTATGTCCGTTCGTCGGGAGTCATCGGCGAGCTCAAGTGGGGCAAGTGCTGGTATATGTCCAACCGCGCTTCGATCGGCCGCGGCAGGCCGGCGGCCGTTCCGCAGTGGCTGGACTGGGAACTGTGGCAGGGCCCGGCGCCGCGCCGCGACTATCGCGACAACATCGTCCACTACAACTGGCACTGGTTCCGCAACTGGGGTACGGCCGAAAGCGGCAACAACGCTCCGCACTTCGCCGACGCCGCGCGCTGGGCGCTCGGAGTCGGGCATCCGGAATCGGTGCAGTGCTCGTCGGGGATGTTCTTCCGCCGCAGCGACGACGACTACGAATGGCCCGACACCTTCAACGCGTCGTTCAAGTATCCCGGCGAGAAGTTCATCACCTTTGAACTCGCCAGCCACTGCAACCAGAAGCCCATGATGAATATCGGCACCGGCGCGCTCGTCTACGGCGAGAAGGGGGCGCTTTTCCTCAACCCGCACGACAAAGCGGAACTTTTCGACGTCAAGGGGCAGAAGATAAGGGAATGGACAACCCAGAGCGTCACCAAGGCGGGCTCGCTCACCGATCCGACGAGTTCGCTCGACTGCCGCCATCTGGCCAAGTACGCCGAGTGCATCCGCAACCGCGACCGCAACACCAATTCGCCGGCGGACGAGGCGGTCAAGTCGACGATGATGCCGCTGATGATGAACATCGCCTCCGAGATGGGCGAAGAGATCCGTTTCGATCCCAAGACCGGCAAACCGATAACCAAGATCCCCGAGCGCCTCTGGTCGCGTGAATACGCCAAGGGCTGGGAACTGGTCTGACTTGAAGAATGGGCTTGCGGCTATGAACAGAAGAGAATTCGTTTTGGGAAGCGTTGGCGCCGCCGGCGCGCTGGCGCTCGGGGGTTGTTCATGTCTCTGTAATGGCGGGAGCGGTTTCAAACTGGCGATGGCGGGCTACACGCTCCACCGTTTCCGGGCGGACGAGGCGCTCAAATTCTGCGAGCGCAACGGCTTTAAGTATCTTTGCGTCAAGAATTTCCATCTGCCGTTCGATTCGACGGCCGCGCAGATCGCCGGATTCAGGCGCATGTGCGCCGACCACGGCGTGACGCCCTACGGAGTCGGCCCCATCTACATGGAAACCGCCGATGACGCAAAGAAGTATTTCGACTACGCCGCGGCGCTCGGCGTGGATACGCTCGTCGGCGTTCCCGGCGAGCGCGGCGCCGACGGCAAGACGCGTTCGAGCCGCAGGATGTGCGAGACGGTTTCCGAACTTTGCTCCGGATACTCCATCCGCTTTGCGATCCACAACCACGGTCGCAACCCGAAGACCGGCAATCCGCTGCTCTATCCCGCGGTTCCCGAAACGTGGGAGCTTATCAAGGATCTCGATCCGAGGCTCGGGCTGTGCGTCGACTGGGCGTACACGTACGCCGACAATCTCGATTGCGCCGAGGTCGCCAGAAAGTACCGCAGCCGCATTTTCGACGGCCATGTGCGCTGTCTCTGCGACGCCGGCAACGGTTCGGCCGGCATCGATCCGGCGAGACGCGTATTCGATTACGATGCGATTTTCGACGCCCTCAGGGAGATCGGTTATACCGGCTGTCTCGGCTTGGAGCTCGCCAACGCTTTTCCGGAGAATCCGCAGTGGATCGTCCAGTCTCGCAAATACTTTGAAGGGCTCATGTGATGTTTTCGCTATTGTTTGCGGCAGTGAATCTCGTCACCGTCGATCCCGGACACTTCCACGCGGCGCTCGTGCAGAACCGCACGTATCCGGAAGTGGCGCGGGAGGTGAAAGTCTTCGCGCCCGCCGGCGCGGAACTTGATGCGCATCTGAAGCTCATCGGTTCGTTCAATACGCGCGGGGATTCCCCGACCTCGTGGAAGGAAGTCGTGTTCCGCGGCGGCGATTATCTCGAGGCGTTCATCGCCGCGGCGAAAAACGGCGAACTCGGCGAAAATCCGGTTGCGGTTTTCGCCGGCAAAAACGACCGCAAGGGCGATTATGCGCTCGCGGCGGTCGAGGCGGGGGTGAACGTTCTTTCCGACAAGCCCATGGCC
>JAFVZE010000325.1 GCA_017508315.1 Kiritimatiellia bacterium
TCCCAGTAGACCGGCTCGCCCGGGGTGTAGCAGTCGTCAAGCTGCGACCGAACGCGACAGGAGTGGCCGGGGAACAGGTAGCCGTGAGGCGCAGGAACGATGACGCCAAGCTTATAGAAGCAGAACTTGTCGGCCTCTTCGACCTCGTCGTCTTTGATCGTGCGGCAGGCCCAGAACTTCTTGTTCGTGGAATCCCAGTATCCGCAGTAGAAACCTTTTGGATCATTGCTGTCCTTCTCATCGTACGAAGCGATACCATAGGCAGCGTCAGCGACTTCGATAAGCTTTGCGCCGCCGCTGCCGCCGGTGTTAGGAACTTCAATTATATCCTCCTCCTTGTAATGGCGGAATTTTTCCGGCAATGGTGCAGCTCCGTGCGAAGCGATCTGATAGGCGTCTTTCGCCAGACGACAAGCCTTCTTGTATGCCCCGATAGCCGGGTTATATTTGATCGCTTTGCCGAAGCGGTTGTTCTCCTTGCCTGGACTGCGGCGCTCGAACGCACGCTCGTAAGTGTTGGTGAGGCGGACATACACCGTCTCGGGCGGAACCGCGAATCCGGCCGTCTTGAGTTTGGAATACCGCTTGAGAACATAGTAGTCCACATTAGTGCGCGCCTCGCGCACGCGCTGCAGCACGACCGGATCGTCCTTGACCTTCGCTTCGGCCGCGTCGAAAAGCTCCGTCCAGCGCGTCAGATGCTCCGCATCGAGAACATAATTGATAAACCCGTTCCAGGAAAGGTGGCCCTTGTAATCAAGGGTGATCTTCTCAAGCTCGGCTATATACGCCTGAATTTCCCTGGAGGCCGCGCCGTAATAAAGACGGCAGAATTCGCGCACGAGCGGTCCGACGGGCAGATCGGGATGCTCGTAAAGTTTGGCGATGAGCCACGCCTGTAGATCGGCGAACGACGCTCCGTTCTTGTAGCCCACATCGTGCTCGAAGCTGCCGCCGGTAAGGCCGACGTCCGCGGCGAGCTTCAAATCCTTCGCCCAGCGTCTGATAGCGAGAAACGGCGGCAGATTCCCTCCGTACGGCATCGGGTAGTACCAGGTCCAGGTCTTGGCGGTTATGTCACACCAGCGCTTCAGGTCGGCGTAGTCCTGCGCGTTGTTAGCATGCAAGTAGTCCTTGGAGAAGTCGCCGTCGATCGGAGCAAAGACGGGAATCACGTTATCGGGAAATTTTCCGAACGCCTCATTCGGCGGTTTCTGCGTCTGCGACCGGCGATAGGCGAGAAAATGAACGTATGATCCCGGGCGTTCCTTCAGCAGCGTGCCGCCCAATTCCTTGAGATAGTCGAAAAGCGGTGCTCCGCAAGTTCCGTATTTTTTAACGAGTTCTTTGCAACCCGGGCAGTGACAGAAAACGCCCCCGAACTCGTCGCGCTGACTCAGGTCGAAGTATCCCTTGCCGCCGAGCTTGTCGATGCTCGCGATCATGCGCCTGGTGAGCTCGTCGCGCAGTCCGCGGCTGGAGTAGCAGACTTCCATATCGGCCACGCGCTTACCATTCTCGTCCATTGAATACCATTCGGGATGTTCTTTGAACGAACCTTTGACGCCGTTGCGGTCGTGCGGAGGGATGCGGATGAAAATTGAATGTACCATCGGGTTGGGGCAGAACACTTCCGGCTTGAGCGATTTTACGCCCTTGGGCAGATCGATGTTGTTGAAATTCCCCCACATAAGCGCATTGAGACGATTGCGGTAATGGAAGAGAATCCCGTTGCGCGGCAGTTGGGCGGTATTTTCGATCGTGAGAATCCAACGCTCGGTCAGTTTCGGGCGGTTGATGTCCGTGAACTCGCCGAGCGTGAGCGTCGGATGCTTCGGGATGACGGGCTCGTCCCACGGCGTGAGCCAGCGGCAACCGAGACGCTTCTCAAGAAAGACGTAAACGCCGTTAGCGTTTCCGGTTTTGCCTTCGCCCCAGATATAGAGAGCCTTGCCGTCGCACACCGCGGCCGACTCGCCGACGGCGAGCGTCCCGGCGGCGGCGAGCGCCTTGGCCTTGGCCGCCGCGGTTCCAATCTCGATGCGCGCGAGCGAAGAGTCGATCTCGCCGTCCGAGCCGAGGGCGAACCGAGCGCCGGTCGACTTCTCAAGGTGCATCTTCAGGTCATGCGCCGAAAAACGGGTGTCGTCGGAAGCGTCCGCATCAATCACGATCGCCGCCTTCGCCTGCGCATCGCCGGCAAGCTGAAGTTCGGCGCCTTGAGCGACAGCGACGAACAATCCCCAGACCAGAAAAAACGAAGCGGTCAGGACCTTGCCGCTCGGATGACAGAGAGAGTGTTTATTTTCCATATCCGGTATCGTACCATATACCCCCCCCCCCTGTCAAATCAATATGCGGTCAATGACGTAATCGGTTACTCGAATGTGCAACTGTTGTACGGTGATGCCGGCGTTGGATTTTTCTGTTGATGCTTAAGCCGTGCCTTGTCAATGTGACGTCTTCGGTTCGGGCAACGGTACGCACATTTTGATATGGGCGATTTGCGCGTCCTCCGGATGGCGCGGCAATCTTCAGATTGGCCGCGCCATCGA
>JAFVZE010000043.1 GCA_017508315.1 Kiritimatiellia bacterium
CGGATCCATCATCAATCCTTCCCCGCCGGGGCCGGCCCGTTTCACCAGCTGCCCGGTCGGGACCGGTTCGACATACGGTGCTTTTCCGTCGAGACGTTTTTTAAGCCTCCAGCATCCATTCGACGCGTCGATCTGCGGCCCGCCGAAACACCATCCGCTTCCGGTTGTGAGATCGATGCCAAGCCCGTGCTTTGCGCCTATTCTGACAGCATCCGCAAACGCATCCATCCACTCATCTGATAAATACCTGCGGTATTTGCTTTCATACCCCTTCGCACCATATATTGGTATCACATGGAAACCACCAAAGCCCTTTTCCGCAAGCGCGGCGCACTGAGCCTCCAGACCTGCCGCGTCGACGGCGCTGCCCATCCACCAGTTGTAGACCCACGGCTTTGAATCCCGAGTAGCCTCCGGCCACACGGGAGTGACGCCCGCCGTCAAATCCATTGCAATCAGCAACGCAAACGCTAATCTGCAAAAGAGTTTATCTTGAAACATCAACACCGCCTCGATGATTTCATTTATTCTTGAAAAGGCGTTCGAGCTGCTCGAGATGGCCTTCGACAATGGCTTTCTCCAAGCCCTCGACGAAGAGCGAGCCCTGCGTTTCATAACCGGTCTCCTTGAACGCCTCGTCGGTGGGCAGATACCCGAAATTCCCATTCACCAGACAGGCGGAAACCGTCATTGCGAAGGGAGAGCGCTTTTTCATTGAAATTCCATAGCCGGTGAACGGCTCGCCGGGGATGCCCACGAAAGCAAGCGCCTCGCCGACAGTCACCGTCGACAGCGGAAAATCGAAATAGTCCGGGCCGTTCGCAAGCTGCAGAATGCGGCTGGCTTCGGCACACGCCGTCGTCTTCTGCATACCTGTATCTCCGGGGATCTTCGCGAACTGTCCGCTGCGGTGCAGGGCCACGATCCGCTCTGCCTCAGGGAGCTGCTCGGGACGGCCTCGGTTGGACTTCACCTTCACCTTGGCTATAGAATACCCGACTTTGCCTACATCCACCGGCCTGCATTCGTCCCAAAGCCCGACAGCCACGCCGCCGATCTTTCTGCCCATATGCTTGTAAACCGTCTGGCGCGTCAAATAAGGCGAACGTTTGGCCGGATCGGTGCATATATGGTTGGAGTCTCCCTGAGGACCGTTCACAAACACGCATTTCACATCGTCAAGCACACTCTCAACCGTTTCCCGCACCACCCGCGGCCAGTCGGCGGAAATCTTATTGCCGCCGATCGTATCGGGATGGCACTGGAAGTTTACGATGGCGATGGAAGGCTTTCCGGTGCGGTCGACGCGCACGAGCTGGACCTGCTCGTCAGCCTCGCCGATCGGCGCGACGATGTCGGGATTGCCCACGCCGGGATTGGTTCGGCACGATCCGTCTTTCATCCGATAGCGGCGGATGAAGGAAATGCCTTTCGCCTCGCCGCGGGCGATGCCGAGCTTAGCCGGAGCAAGATCGTTCAATGCGATTTTCGCGGCCGTTGCGAACTGGTCGAGCAACCACTTTTCGTAGTTGCTGGCACGCTCGAAGGAATCCAGCTTTTTGCCGTAGCGGCAGCTACCCACCAGCGGTCCGGTGTGGGTATGGGTGCAGGCGATAAAGACCGCCTGCGGATCGAGACCGGTGGCGGCGGCAACGCCTTCGCGGTAGAGGTCGAAATATCCGCGCAGACTGATTATATCGAGCGACATCACCACCGCCCGGTTGGTGCCGTCTGAAAACGCAATCGCGATCGCGTCCAGCGGGTCGAGAATTCCATCCGCAAGTCTTTTGTGGAAATACCCCGAAAGGTGAGTGCCGAGCGGCGGCGTGACGTCCACCCTACCGTATCCGACCATGAATTCCGCTTTGGCGGACACGATGAATCCTGCCACGGCCGCAAGCGCACAGACAACACTCTTCTTTATCTTCATTTCGACTCTCCTTATTCTCAGATTTTGAACGGGCTTGTCATTTTTTCTTTTCAGGGCCGAGAAGCGCTTTTATTCCTGCGACATCTCCGAAATACTGTTCACCCCAGGGATAAAGCGGGAATCCGTGCTTTTTACGGAAGGCGACGAGCTTTTCGGCATTCTCCTTCGACTTGTGCGCCACCGCTTCAAAGAGAAGCCGCGAATGATCATGGCGGATGCGCAGCCGCTTTACCATCTCCCGGGCCGTCGGCGAAAGCTTTGTCGCCTCGGCCGCGGCGACAAACTTCTCCGCCGCATCGAAATCTTCCGTCCGGTAATAGTCGTTCAGCCTCCAATAAAGTCCGCGGCCGAAATTGAAGTATCTGCCGATTTTCGCAAGTTCGTCCATCTTGGGTTCAAGGCGCTTCTTCCAAAGCTCTTCGCGCCAATAGCGGTAATACGCCTTGACGTCATCGGCCGCCGCGCCAAAGGACGCGCAATAATGGTTTTCCCAGTAGGAAAACGGCTTTGACGGGTCCTGCATGGCATGATCGAGAAGGTAGCGTTCAAACCACTCGTGGCTGCCGCGATGGGCCGCAATCGCGTCATAGTCGAACCCGATCGCACCTTGGCGGTAGAGATAATGGAATATATTCACGAAATGCTCTTCGCTCCCGAGCGGCAGATACGGACAGTGATAGTAGTAATGGCGGTTGGGACGGTAGAAGAAATTGATCAACCCCGCCTTCTTCCATGAGCCCACATAATTGGAGATATAGGAGTCGGAGAAGTACGTCGGCACCACCCCGACGATGGCCGCCGGATCCGGACGCTCCCTTTTGGGCGCATCCTGCGTGGCGTTGTAGGCGTAATAGCATATCTTTACGTCGGCACGTACTTTACGCGCCGCCGCCAGCACCTGATTGCCGAACCATACGTACCTGTCGGCATAGTGGACTTCCCACTTGGGATCGAACTTCTCGGGCACGACATCCAGCGCCTTGCAGGACGGGCACTGGCAGGAATCCTGTCCGGGAATGTCGTTCTCGCAGAGATTGATGTATTCTCCCGCTCCGGACTTTTTCCAATCGGCCACGATCTGCGCCACCAGCCCGGTCGAGGTAACGCACATTCCGAGTGTATTGTTCACCCTCACGTCGTACACGGCCACATTGTCCATAAGCTCTTCGGCTTTTACATTTGTCGGCGCGCGCAACCCGTCCTTGCGCATGCCGAAATATTCGGGATGATCCTTGCCGTAAAGTTTCCAGTGTTTCACGAACGCATGCCCGTATAACGGCGCATCGTGGTGGCCCTCGCGCATCCGTCGCACAAAAACGCGGTGCCCGGCGAGATCCTTGTGCTCGGGCTTAGACA
>JAFVZE010000326.1 GCA_017508315.1 Kiritimatiellia bacterium
AGCCACAGCTCGCCGTGCAGCACCGCGGCGTAGGCGCCCGAAAGCGAAACCTCTCCGTGGCGGATCGATTTCACTTCGGTGCCGGAAAGAACCATACCGCACTCGATCGTCTCGAGCACGGTATAGTCGTGGCGGGCCTTGCGGTTCTCCGCCAGCGTGGTGTTGAATTTCTTCTCAGCCACGCCCGTCTACCTTCAGTCGGCGAACAGCGAATTCACGTTGACGTGCTTCGCGTTCCACTTGGTCTTCGCGTCCTCGGCCCTGGCGATGGCGTCAAAGTCGATTTCCGCGATAAGCTTGCCCTGGGCGACCTCGGCGAGCGCGATGTCGCACTTGTCGAGATCGAGGGCGCTGCGGCTTTTGCGCCGGTCGTCGTCGGTCAGCAGCGTCGAAGGGTTTATGAGCGGCTTCGCGCCGTTGATGAGTTCGCGTTCGCGCTTGGAGATGAGATTCACCAGCACGGGAACCGAAGGAATCTTCTTATGAGCGGCTTTAAGCAGTTTCGCATCCATTTTTCAATCTCCTTCCGGCCCGTGTTCAGGCCTGCTGGGCGTCCAGTTCCGCCATCGCGGCCTTGCGCGAAAGCTTGATGCGTCCGCGCTCGTCGACATCGAGGCACTTGACCTTGATGATGTCGCCGACCTTGCAGACGCCTTCCATCGACTTGAGGAACTTGTCGGAGAACTCGCTGATGTGGCAGAGTCCGTCCATGCCGGGGAGAATTTCGACGAAAGCGCCGAAGTCCTTGATGCCCGTCACCTTGCCCTCGTAGATCTTGCCGGGTTCCGCGACCGCCGAGACCGCGCCGACGGCGCGCTTGGCGGCCTCCATCGACTCGAGACTCGTGGCGAAGATCGAGACCTTGCCGTCGTCGTCGATGTCGATCTGGGCGCCGGTAGTCTCGACGATGCCGCGGATGTTGGAGCCGCCGGGACCGATGAGCGCGCCGATCTTGTCGACGGGAATCTGCATCTCCTCGATCCGGGGCGCGTACTTGTTGAGTTCGGCGCGCGGAGCGGGGATGACGCTCTCCATGAAGTCGATGATCTTCAAGCGCGCGTCATGGGCGGCCTTGATCGCATCCTCGACGAGATCCCACGTGAGACCGCGCAGCTTAAGGTCGACCTGGAAGCCGGTGATGCCCTTTCTCGTGCCGCCGACCTTGAAGTCCATGTCGCCGCAGTGGTCTTCGGCGCCGAGAATGTCGGTGACGAGAACCTTCTGCGACTGATCGGCGTTCGTGAAAAGGCCGATCGAAATGCCCGCGACGGTCGCCTTGAGCGGAACGCCCGCGTCCATGAGCGCGAGGCAGCCGTTGCAGATGGACGCCATCGACGAAGAGCCGTTGGAGCCCATGATTTCCGAAACGACGCGGATCGAATACGGGAAATCGTCCGGGAGAACCTCCGCGAGCGAACGCTCGGCGAGCGCGCCGTGGCCGATTTCGCGGCGGCCGGTGGAGCCGAGGCGGCCCACTTCGCCGGTGCAGTAGGGCGGGAAGTTGTAGTGGAGCATGAAGCGCTTGGAGATGTCGCCTCCGGTCACGGAGTCGAGATCCTGCGCGTCCTTCTTCGTGCCGAGCGTGACCGCCGCGAACGACTGGGTCTCGCCGCGCGAGAAGATTGCGCTTCCGTGAATGCGCGGGAATACGCCGACCTGCGCGGAGAGAGGACGGATCTCGTGCTGGGCGCGGCCGTCGATGCGCTTGCCGTGGACGAGCACGTTGTTGCGCACGGTCTCGATCTCGAGCGCGTCGAAAAGATGCACGAAGCCGACGGCGTCAATCTCGGGCCACTTCTCGGAAACCTTCTTGAGAAGATCTTCCTTGATGGCGGAAACCTTGCCCTGGCGCTCGAGCTTGCCCTTGATGAGAAGCGCGGAGGCGAGAGCCTCGCCGCCTTCGGCGCGCATGAAGTCCATCTTGTCCTGCGGCTGCGGAACATCCTTGATGTCCTTGTCGGGAAGCCCGAGAGCGCGGCGCATTTCGATCTGAAGGTCGATGATCTTCTCGACTTCCTCGTGAGCGCGCTTCAAAGCCGCGATGAAGTCCTCGTCGGAAATCTCGGAAGCCGAGCCTTCCATCATGAGGAACTTGCCGCGAAGACCCGCGTAAAGAAGATCGATGTCGCTCTTGGCCTTCTGCTCGTGCGTGGGGTTGATGACCCACTCGCCGTCGACTCGGCCGATGCGCACGCATCCGATCGGCCCCATGAAGGGAATCTCGGAAATGTGAAGCGCCGCGGACGAGGCGTTGACGGCGAGGAAGTCGGCCTCGCGCGTGCCGTCGCACTGGACGAGCGTGGAGTTGACCTGGACGTCGTTGTAGTAGCCGTCGGGGAAGAGCGGACGGATCGGGCGGTCGCACATGCGCGCGGTGAGGATCTCCTTGGAGGTCGGACGCGCTTCACGCTTGAAGAAGCCGCCGGGGAACTTGCCCGCGGCGTAGAACTTCTCGCGATACTCGCACTGCAGGGGGAAGAAATCGATCCCCTCGCGCGGCGTATCGGTATTCGTGACCGCCGTGAAGACGGTCGTGTCACCGTACGAAACGGTGACGGCTCCGGCTGCCTGCTGCGCCAGAAGCCCGGTCTCTATCACGAGATCCGTCCCCGCGATATTGACCTTGAACTGCTTGGTGTTTTCCATTTTCTTTTTTTCTTTTACCGTTTGTCAATCGCTTAGCGGCGGAGACCGAGCTTCTTGATGAGCTCCTTGTAGCTTTCCTCGTTCTCGCGCTTGAGGTAGTCGAGAAGGTTGCGGCGGTTGGCGACCTTGCGCAGCAGGCCGTAACGCGAGCTGTGGTCCTTCTTGTTGGCCTTGAGGTGTTCGGTGAGAGCCTGGATCTGACGGGTGAGAATGGCGATCTGCACTTCGCTGGACCCCGTATCGCGGTCGTGACGCTGGAATTCGTTCTTGATGGCTGCCTTGTCGAGTTTCATCTCTTTATGTATCTTTCTCTTTATTCTGCGAACCGGGAAGCTCTTCCACCCTGCCGAAACGACACCGCGTCGTCATCAGTCATCCGTCAAAACGGACACCCGCGGCAGGGAAAACCTCCTAAGACAGTCGCAGGACGCCGCATATTGTACCAAATCGTCCGCCCGTTGTGCAATCAACCGTTTTCGCCATCCCACTTTTTTTGGGGTGATTTATCCCAGTTTTCAAAAAAGCCCAATAAAACCCTATGAAAATTTATTTTCACCCCCTTCTTTTTCGTCGTAGACTTTTTCATCTGAAGGCGCTTTTCAGGCGCAAGAGCCATTTTCTTGCTGGTGAGACCTTAAGGATTCTCTTGAGAACTAACGGATTCTCAATCCTCTCCAAATCCAAAGCTCGGCCAAACGCTTATTATGCAAGGGATTGAGAAACTCAATGTCTATCTCCTCTTTTGGACGGATCTGCATTGTGTCATCCTCGCCCCAAAGCACACAAGGCTTTCCAGAAGCTACAGCCTCAAAAAAGAATTCCGTCAATCTTGTCGCCGTTGCGTTAATTTCATGCCCTGAAGGAACCGGCTTCCACAGCACTAATCCTCCGGCTTCCCGATAGCGGTAAACAAACTCACGACTGATCCGAAACCGTTCAGAGTCTCGACTCCCACAGATGACAACACCTGGAGATATCACAACTGTTTTGTCGGGATAGACGCCGCACCCGTAAACACCCCATGCCGCAATCGGAATAGCGGTTTGTGAAAGTATTGCACA
>JAFVZE010000327.1 GCA_017508315.1 Kiritimatiellia bacterium
GAAGAAACTGCCAGACGGTTCAAGTATCCCGCCGTGGCTGTCGCGTCCGTGGTCGGAATTGGAGAGGAGCGGAAAAATCGGATTTCAGGGCCGTCATGGCGGAGCGGGCGTAAAGTTCCGCAATATCCGAATCCGTCCGCTTCCTTCCGGGCGCAAGCTCAAGCGCATCATGAGTTTTAATATTCGTATGGGTTGCGGTCATGATGCGCCGTTCAAGCTTGAAAAAGGTTCGCTCGGGTTTCTGCCGCAGTGCGCGGAGGTGATCCGCAAATTCGATCCGGACGTCTGCGCTCTGCAGGAAGTTGACCGTCTTTCTGTTCGCGCGGGAGGAATGGATCAGACGGCGGAACTTGGCAGACTTGCCGGCATGGAAGGCTCCTGGGTGGAAAAAATAAAGAATTACGGGATTTCGACGCTTTACAAAGAGCGTCCGTTTAAGGTTTCGAAGGTGCTGTTCAAGGGATCGATTCATACGCGCGCGCTGATGATCAGCGAATATCCGGGGTTTGTCATCGCCAATACGCATTTCCCGCTGTCGAAGGAAGCCCGTCTGACGGCCGCCGCGACGGTTCGCGCCGCGCTCAGGGCATATACGGACAAAAAACCCGTCTTTCTCATGGGCGACTTGAACGCAACGCCGAATTCAGAAACTATAGCCTCATTAAAAGAAGATTTTGCACTTCTGACGGATCCGGCTGCGTTTACCTTCCCGGCAAAATCTCCGAACCGTACGATCGACTATATAATGATCGATAAAGCGCATGCAAAGTCGTACTCGTGCGGGAAGGCGCTTGTGTTCGCGGTGCCGGAAGCGACCGACCATGCCGCGCTCGTGGTGGACGTTGAGGCGCGATAAGGAATGTAAGCGGAAAGAACGTGAAGATGAAACAGATTTTTAATTCGGGTATAGTCTGTCTGGCGGCGGCGTTTTGTTTTGCCGGCTGCCGCACGGTACCAGATATCGGCTGGGAAGGGCGCAAGGTGGCGTTTCTCGGCGATTCCATCACCGATCCGAGGCAGAAGCATGCGATATACTGGCAGTATCTTGCCGATTGGTTGGATTGGGATGTTCGCAGCTACGGCGTCGGCGGCGCCACCTGGAAACATCTCTCGCAGCAGATCGACCGTATGGAACGCGAGATGGGCGCGGATGTGGATGCGATCTTCATTTTCATGGGTACCAACGACTATCACAAGGATGTTCCGCTCGGAAAGTGGTATGATGAAACTCCCGGCGAAGTCGTCTGGCACGGAAAGAAGATGACGCTTGCGCGCCGTTCGTTCAATCTTGACGCCGCGACGGTTCGAGGCTCGGCTAATATCGCCATGAAGAGGTTGCGCATGCGTTATCCCAAAGCGCAGATAATCGTCATGACGCCGATCCACCGCGCATTCTTCCAGTGCTCGGCGACGAATATCCAGCCGGCGGAAGATTGGCCGAACAAGGGAGGCGTGTATCTCGATACTTACATCAACTGCATCAAGGAAGTCGGAAATGTCTGGAGCGTACCGGTTATCGACCTTAATTCCGAATCCGGGCTGATGCCGCTTTGCGACTCCAATGTACCGTATTTCCGGAATGCCGAAAAGGATCGGCTGCATCCCAACGGAGCCGGTCACGAACGGCTGGCCAAGGTCGTTTACGCCAGGCTGAAGGCGATTCCGGCGAAATTCTGAAAGATTTAAAAAAAGGAGAAGAAATGAAGACAATGAAGGTTGTCGCCGTGTCGGTGGCATTGATATCCATGCTGGGAGCCACTGCGGCGGAGAAGAAATTCGCGACAGGAGAGAGCGTTTCATTTACGGCGGCCGATGCGGAGATCGTCATTGCGGTAAAAGCTTCGCCAGTGTTGCGCTTCGCGGCTAAAGAGGCGAAGACGTTTCTTTCGCAGGTGCTGGGCGTCGACGTGCCGATAGTCAACGAGCCGTCGGCTGGCAGATCGTCGCTTGTTCTCGGCGCGAACGGATGGGCGGACGCCGCCGGTTTTACGACGAATTCGCTCGTGCGCGACGCCTACACCATCGCCGCGAAGGGGTCGTGCGTCTATGTGCTCGGACGCGACAGCGCGACGGTCGACCCGGAATGGGTTCTTAAGCACGGAGGCTGGAGTTCGGTTCTTTTTGAACGCGCGACGATGTTCGGCGTATATGATTTTCTCGAACGTTTTGCCAAAGTCAGGTTTTACTTCCCCGGCGAGCTCGGTACGATCGTGCCGAAGGCCGCGGCGGTCGTCGTGCGCGACGGGGTGACGGTTAGCCCTGATTTCACGAGCCGCTTCATGCAGGCGTGGGACGGCAAATACATGGAGGACGACAAAGGAGGCGTCAAGAAGACGCTCAACTATTTCCGTCTGCGATATGAAACGTTCCGCATCCCGTGCTGCCACGGCTCCAACGGCATGATGTACACGACGCGCTTCGGGAAGACGAACCCGGAATATTTCGCGCTTATGCAGGACGGTACGCGCTGTACCTCGGTCGAACGGGTCTCCGCTTCCGTTCAGCCCGGGCAGCTCTGCTGGTCGAGCGGCATCGTCAATGAGATGTATCTCGACACCGCTTCATACCTTAAGGGGGAAAGCGCGGATGTGCGCGGCATCCCTTCGCGTTATCAGAAGGGTAAATTCGGATGGAACGGAAACTGCAAAGACAGACGTTACGTCGATCTGATGCCGCAGGACGGCTGGACCGGATGCCGCTGTGAAAAGTGCAAGGGCAAAACCGAGAACGAGCTTGTCTGGAGCGCGATAACCAACATCGCCTGGCGCTTGAAGCGTGAAGGAATCGCGGGCGATATCGTCAATATGGCGTATTCCGGATGCAAACGCATTCCGGATATGGATTTCCCGGACAATATTCAGGTGATGGTGGCTCCGGTGGGGCCCTGGTCGCTCAACTGCCCGGATCTCCTTAAAACCGAGAACGACATAGTAAAGGGTTGGGCGCGCAAGCTCGGTCACAAGGTGTGGCTTTGGAACTATGCGAACAAATGGGGTATACTTGTAAAGAAAGCCGACGGAATCCCCACTCCCGCTCCGCGGGCATGGGCCGCCTACTTCAAGATGCTCGCCCCGTACATAGACGGGGCGTTTGTGGAATCGGAGACCGACCGCTGGTTCAACAATCAGCTCAACTACTACGTTTATTCGCGCATCTGCTGGGACAACAACGCCGATGTCGAAAAGGTTCTCAACGAATATTTTGCCGATATGTTCGCAGGCGCCGCCAAGCCGATGGCGGAGGTTTTCCGGCGTTTGGAAGACTGGTGGATCAAGGAATTTGTCGGCAACGTCGTCGATACGCCGATGGGCCCCGTCGTCCGTCCGCCGGATGACAGCGTCATCTGGGGAAAGATCTACGGACCTCAACGTCTGTCCGGTCTTGCCTCGCTTTTCGCCGAGGCAAGAAGCGCGGTCGCGCCCGCGTCGCTTGAAGCGCGCCGCATAGATATGGTTGAACGGGAGTTTCTCATTCCTTTGCAGAAAAATTCGCGCAGTTTTGCCGAGAAACGCGCAAAGCTCAAGGAATGTAATTTGACGTTGCGCGTCGGCGAGTCCGCGAAGATGGAACTTAAGCCGTTCATTCTGAACCCTGCCAAGAAACTGAAAACCACCGTCGCGACCTCGGTGACCGTTGAACGCAAAGAGCATTCGCTCGTCTTTACTTTCGATTGTCATGAGCCAATGATGCACGACCGTGCCGCTGGTAACCATGTCGCCGACGATCCCAGGCTTTGGATGGACGATTGTGTGGAGGTGCTTCTCGCCGCCGATGCGAAGAATCCTTCATATATCTACCACTTCTTCCTCAACTCGTCCGGCAGCTGGACGGATTCGCTGGACAGCGATATGCGTATCGGCGCGAAATGGAATTCGAATATGATTACCGGCGTTTCCCACCGGCGCGACGGCTGGATTGGGCGTATTGAAATTCCGCTTGCGGCGTTTCCCGCACTCAAGGAGATCATAACGTTTGAAGTCGCCCGCGAACGCAATCTGCGCAGCGATTCCAACATCCATCATCTCTACAACTGGAGTCCGTGTGCGAACAGCTTCGCCGATCTGGACAATCTCGGCACAATCAAACTCGCAAAATAACCGCTTATGATGATCGCATCTTTGTTTGCCGCAGCCGCGCTTACGCTTACCTCGACGAACACCGAGATCGTAGTCGGAGCCAAAGCTCCGCCGGCGGTGCGTTTCGCGGCGCTTGAGCTTAGC
>JAFVZE010000328.1 GCA_017508315.1 Kiritimatiellia bacterium
GAGGCGTCGCGGAGCGGTGAAGGCCGGATACGTCACGGTCACTAATGCATGTGTCATTGCCGCAGACGGCGGACTCGTGACGGAAACGGACGGCACGATATGCTTTGACATCACATCTGCCGTCGACAGATTTCCGTCAATCACGGCATCGCGCGTCAGTCTTTCGTCCGGTATGGGTATTGTGATGGCGAGTGATAGTCTGCTCCCGGAAGCGTTTGATCGTGTGCCGCAGAAACTCATCATCGGCGGCAAGCTGGCGCCTGATGCTCTGCAGAACATCTCGCTTTCCTTTGCCGGAGAGCTTAAAGAACGCTGCAAAGGCGTGCTTTCCGTGGATGAAGACGGGGATGTTGCCGTAACAGTGCGCAAGATACGCGGTTTCGTCATTTCGGTAAGATAGGGTCGGGAGGTGCGTATGCGCAGTTCGATAGCACTCTGTGCGGGTCTTGCCGCCTGTGCGGCGTTGGCCGTTGACGAACGTGAGTGGGGCGACATAGGCAAAGCGGAGGCGATGGGATGGAGTGAACCGTTACCGCTGCCGAATGGCCGGGACCGTGTGCTTGCCGAATATTCCGGCAAGACATGGGCGAAGGCGACAAACGTCACCGGCTATGTGCGCGCCGAATTTGAATTCGCGCCGGAAGACATGGAGAAGAAGCCGGGCGGATATGTGGAACTGCATCTGCGCGGCGTGAAGGGTATGGTGAACGGAAACTACAACCGAAGCTGTCCCGCCGACGGCAAGGTTTCGACGAAGTGGCTGCTGGTAATGGATCCGGGTACGCAAGCCTCGTTCGGAGTGCTGAAGGAGGCGTCCGCCAAGGAGAAGGTGCCTCCGTTGCGCTGCCGACTGATATCGTCGGAAATGACCGCGGTGCTGCGGCATCCTGCAGACGGTGCGGAAATCGCCGACAACACGCCTGATTTCGCCTGGTACACCGAAGATCCGCTTGGCGTCGCATTGGAGATTTCGCGCGATCCGTCGTTCCCCGGCGGGGCGACGCTAAAGCGGCATCGTGCTGACGCCGTTCCGTTCGTGTCGTTGGATGAGCCTTTGTCTCCCGGTATCTGGTACTGGCGGGTGACAACGGGTTCTGGTTATGTGACGCCGGCATGGAGTTTCCGCCAGACCGCACCCGCGGCGGCGGATTGCGAACCTCCCGTGCTGCATTGCGCACCGGAGCGCATGTCAACGTCCGAGCAGCGCTATCGCTTCACGGTCGGCAGGGATGCCGTGTACGTTTCGGCTGAACTTGACGGCGTCGCCCTTAACGCACGGCGGCGGAGCGGCAAGGTGGAGGTGTTTCCGCCTGAAGGCGGCTGGCCGGTTGGCGTGTCCAGACTTGACCTTTCTGCAAAAGACGCCCGGGGAAATGTCGTGCGGGCCGCGACATGGGTTTCCTGTGCGACTGGGCTGCCGAAGATCGTCTGGGGCGGAGCCGGCGGAAGCGTGGATATCGGCGGTAAGGCTTTTGATCTCGTCGCCATTTACGGCGTCGACCGCGAAAGCGACCTTGACCGGGTCGCGGCGCTCGGGTTCAATTGCGTCCACTCCTATGCGCGCGACGGAGGCATGGTCGACGGAAAGACGTCGCGTTTTCTTGATGCGCTGGAATCGCGCGGAATGAAGACATACGTGTCGGTGAACCGTGAAGACGTGAGGCGATGCAGTTATTCCCGCATCGCGAAGAAGATAGGACTGTACCTTCCGAGAAAATGCCTGATCGCGTGGTATCTTGCGGATGAACCTGAAACGCACGACTTCCGTCCCGTGCATCCGGCGGTATTCAGGCGCTATCGCGACTTCGTGAGGGCACTTGATCCCGATCGTCCGGGGGTGGTGTCTCACAACATCATATCATGTGCGGCGCAGCGATATTCCGGATGCGCGGACGTGCATTTTTCGCAGGCATACAGAAAAACCGTAAGCGAAGTGAAGTCGGTGTTCGACAATCACCGCAAATGGTTCGGCGAACGCCAGCCCAACTTGAGGTATTCGCTGATAGTGAATCCGCGTGCAGCCGTGAGCGCGGAAGAATTCGCCGCGCAGATTGCCTGTGCGCGATCTCTTGGATGCGGTCTGGTCGTGTATTCGTGGTTCGAGGCTTTGCGCAATGCGGGGACTATGGAGAAGCTGGAGAAGGGCATGTCGATTGCCGGAAATTTTAGGGACGGAAATTTTGGGGACGGACCCCAAAACCCTTAGGAAATTTTGGGGACGGACCCCAAAAACCTTAGGGTTTTTCAAGATTTTAGGCTTTGTTCGGGCTTTGCGGCAGTTGCGGTGCTCAAGCGAAGGGGCGGGTGCGTCGCGGCGACTTTTCGATGGTGCGGATACGACTGGCGAGATTCGCTTTACCTCGGTTAGGTTTCAGCGGAAGCAAAAGCGGCGTATTCTGTTCATCTTTGGTATGTCGTGTCCGCGGGACCATCGAAAACGTCTTTAGTGAGCGCATCCTGGCCCGAAGCGGTATCTATCGCGCGAAAAGAGAAGCTACCAATATTGAAAAAGTAGGTCCTGCTTTTTCAATTTGTTCCGAACTGTAATCTCATTTTGCCGCCTTGTCACGACCATAGTTTGCAAACTGAGTCCAAGGGGAGAAGTTACCACCGCATTTTGCAAAATGC
>JAFVZE010000329.1 GCA_017508315.1 Kiritimatiellia bacterium
CTGGCGATAATCGAGCTGGGCTTGAAATAGGTTCCATTTTATCGTCATTTCTTCAGCGGGAAAATGGTATAATATCCGCAATTAGCAAGGAGAATAAAAAATGTCGCAGTTTTTTGATTATACCGGTGTCGTTGAAGAGGTTCATGAAACCCAGTCTTTCGGGACCAACGGATTTACCAAACGCGAGGTTATCGTCGGCAACGATATCGATTCGCAGAGCAAATATCCCAATCCCGTCAAGTTCACCTTCAAGAAGGACAACTGTTCGCTGCTTGACGGAATCAAGTCCGGTCAGCGGGTGAAAATCCGCTTTGTTGTCGACGGACGGCGCTGGGAAGGGCCGAAGGGCGTTCAGTTTTTCGTCGATCTCACCGCGCTCAAGATCGAGGTCATGAACGCCGACGGTTCCAGCACCGAGCCGGTTCCCGCTCCGGCGGAGCCCGACGGCATGGTTGACGTCGGAGATGTCGACGATATGCCTTTCTGACGGGCCGGAGGATGACTTGGGCCGAGACGATCGCCAAGGCGGAGAGCTATCTCTCCGCCAAAGGCGTTCCCGAAGCGAGGATAGCCGCGGAACTTTTGGCGGCGAGGTTGCTGCGCGTCGGCAGGGGTATGCTCGCCGGCGAGGCCGGACACGAGGCTGATGAACGGCTTTTGGAGGCGATGCGCCGCGGGATGAAGCGTCTGTCGTCCGGCGAGCCGGTGCAGTACGTTCTCGGCGAGTGGGATTTCCGCACATTGACGCTCAAGTGCGACCGCCGTGCGCTGATACCGCGGCCGGAGACCGAGGAACTTGTAAGCAGAGTGCTTGCCTTCCTCGCCGCGAGAGACGCGACGCGACGCTTCACGGTTGACGTCGGCACCGGTACCGGGGCCATCATTTTAAGTCTCGCCAAAGAACTTAAGGGCGACGGGGTTTTTCTCGGAACCGATTTGAGCGAACAGGCGATCTCGCTCGCCAGAGAAAACGCGCTCCGCTGCGGTCTCGACGGCAAGGTGCGTTTTGCCGTCGCCGACGGGCTTGACGATTTCGACGAGCCGGGGATCGTGGACGTGATAGTCTCCAATCCCCCTTACATCGAAAGCGCGGTCTGCGAAACGCTTGATCCGAGGATCAGGGACTGGGAGCCGCGCATGGCGCTCGACGGCGGAGTTTCCGGACTTGAGTTCTACGAGCGCTATCTGTCTGACGCGTTCAACCTTCTGCGCGGCGGCGGCGCGGTGTTTTTCGAAATAGGGGAGAATCAGGGTGAGGCGGTTTCGCGGTTGATGTTCGAATACGGATTTGAGGATATCCGAGTGGAAAAGGATTACGCCGGTCACGACCGGTACGCAAGCGCGAGGTTGCCGTGAGTTCGCAGGATGTGATGATCCGTTCCCGTCTGGCGCATCTGCGCGATCTCAGGGCCGAGATCGCGAGGTTGAAGGAGGAGAATTCGCGTTTGCGCGACGAAGTGTCGTCGGTGAAGGCGCATTTGTCGCTTACGGCGGTGGCGATCGAGGATGTGCGTTCGCTTCCCGCGGGCGGGAAGATGGTTCTTGTCGACGGCTGGAACGCCATTCTCGGCGCAGGGAAGACGGCGCGTTCGCGCAATGAGCTTGCCGGAAGGTGGAAAGCCTATCTTGCGGAACGCCCGGCGGATTTCGTATGGATTGTTTTCGACGGTCCGAAAGAGAATGCCGTCAACGAAGGGCGGCTGCGGATTTCCTACACCGGCGGGATCGGACCGCACCGCGCCGACAGATTCATCTGCGATTATCTGCGGGCGCTGAAGTATCTCGGATACGCCGGCGGCGTGGAGGTCGTCAGCGACGACCGGGATCTTCTCGGAGAGGTCGCCAGAATCGTCGGCCGGGCGGCCGTCGGTCAAAAATGATTGAGGATGAAAAGCATGACAAGAAGAGAATTCGTTACGCGCGGTCTCATGGCCGCGGGCGGAGGCGCGCTCGCCGGCTGCGCCGCTGACGACTGGATCGGCACCGGCGCGGATTGCCGGTATCCCGGCTGGAAGAAAGGCGAGTTCGACATCCATTTCATCCAGACCGGTGTCGGCGAGCAGACGTTTTTCATCTTTCCCGACGGAACGACCATGCTTCTCGACTGCGGCGACATGTACCGCCCGCAGTATCTCAAGCATGTGCCGCGCCAGCCGTCGGATGCCCGTCTGGGGGGCGAATGGGTGAGCCGTTACGTGCAGAAGCTTGTCCCGGAGCGTTCGATCGATTATTTCGTGCTCTCCCACTGGCATGCCGATCATTGCGGACAGCCGACTCTCCGCAGCGAAAAAACGGCGGACGGTCGGACGGTCTGCGGCATAACGCGTTTCGCCGAGGATTTCGCCGTCCGGCATTATTTCGACCATCAGTATCCGCGCAGCGGCGTATATCGGCGGAATCCCGACGATGCGGCGCTTGAGATGATGCGCAAGTGGATTCCGTATATGCGGCGCAAGTGCGGCATGGTTCCGCATGAATTCAAGGTAGGGGCGTTGAACCAGATCGCGATGCTGCGCGATCCGGGTCGCTGCCCGGATTTTTCAGTCCGCAATCTTTTTGCCAATGCAGTTTACTGGAACGGGGAATCCGGCCTCGCGGATTTCGCGCCGCGGTATTTTGCGGCTCATCCGGACGCCGACGGAGGAATACCGGAAAATACGCTGTCGATGGGACTCCGTTTCCGGTACGGGCCTTTCCGGGCGTATTTCGGCGGAGACATCGATCTGCCGGAATACGAGGCATTGCTCGGTCCGGTCGTCGGACCCGTTGACGTCTGCAAGACCAACCACCACGCCTGCCCGTCGTCGATGGGAGCGGCTTTCTGCCGCTCGGTCCGCGCTCAGGCCTACATGACGAGCGTGTGGAGTCCGAATCAGATCGACGCGAGGAATCTCGCGAACATGTCGTCGCGCGAACTGTATCCCGGCGACCGGGTGATTCTGCCGGGGTATCTGCCGGAGATCAAGCGCCGCGAATACGCCGGGCGCGGCTTCATGCGCGATTTCCTGCCGGTTCAGGGACACAGCGTGTTCAAGGTGGCGCCGGGCGGCGGAACGTTCAGGCTGTTTATTCTCGATGCCGGAGACGAGTCGATGCGCGTTCTGTACCGCCGGGAGTTCGTCTCGGGCGCGAACGCCTGAGTTTCCGGGGCGCCGGATACGTCAGATCGTCTTCACGAATTGTCCGCGCAGAATACCGTCTTTCGCTTCGGTCGCTCTGAACGCGGCGATTTCGCGGCGCTTCGGAAGAACGCCGCCGGGTCGCCTGACCTCGAACCAGAGATGTTCTGAAGTCCAGCCCGCACATTTCTTTTCATTTTCGACCAGCACGTTTACGTTTCTGCCTATGAACCGGCGCGCGAAATTCACGCGTTCGTTCTCGGCGATCCGGGCAAGATGTTTCGCGCGGGAGGAACGCAGAACTCCGGGAACCGGCGAGGGGAATGCCGCCGCGGGCGTGCCGGGGCGTTCGGAGTAGGGGAAGGCGTGGACGCTGGAGAAGCGGCAGCGTCTGAGAAGATTGACGCTGTCGGTGAAATCCTTCTGGCTTTCGCCGGGGAATCCCGCCATCATGTCGCAGCCGAGGGCGATGTCGGGCATTGCGGAAACGGCGAGCGAGACTATGTCGTCCACGTCTGCCGGGGTGTACGGCCGCCGCATCGCTTCGAGGATGCGGCCGGAACCGGACTGCACCGGCAGATGGAGGGACCGGCAGATGTTCGGGTTTTCCGCGAACGCCTGCACGCATTCCCGGGCGCAGTCCCCCGGTTCTATCGATCCCAGCCGGATGCGTGCGCGCCGGTCGAGCGCGGCGAGCGCGGAAAGCAGTTCCGGCAGGCGTTTCCCTTTGGAGGCGTACAGCGAAAGATTGCAGCCGGTCACCACGATCTCTCGGTAGCCGGCTTCGATGAAGCGCTTGGATCTGTCGAGCAGCCCGTCGAAATCCAGCGATGAGGATCTGCCCCGGAATTTCGGCACGATGCAGAAGGTGCAGTTGCCGCTGCAGCCGTCCTGGACCTTGAGATAGGCTCTGGCGGTGCCGGAGGGCAGAGAATCCTTTCCGTCGCGCTTTCCGGCGGCCGGGAAGCGCGGTCTGAAATCGTCGCCGACGCTTCCCGGCAGACAGCCGCGGATTATCACCGCCGCGTCGGGATATTTGCGCTTCAGTCCGGCGATCGTCTTTTCGCATTCGCGCTGGGCGCGGGCCGTCACCGAACATCCGCGCACCACGAAGAGATCGGCTTTGCTCTCGTCCCTTGTCGATTCCCAGCCCTCGGAAACGAATCTCGCCTCGTCGTCGAGCGCCTCCGCGCGGCTCAGGCGGCAGCCGTAGGTTATGAATCTCGCTTTCACGTGAGACGGGCAGTTTCAGTGCACCCCGGTCGCAGAAGAGATGATCTGGTAATCGTCGGTGAGAACGGTGTCGATGCCCATTTTGAAGTAGCGTTTCGCCTCTTCCGGATCGTTGGCGTAGAACACGTTGCACCTGAGTCCGGCAGCATGCGCCTTATCGATCGTCTCCTGGGTGAAATGCGGCTTGAAAAGCTGGACCATCGCGCAGCCGTGCTCGACGGCGCGTTCGACGATCTTGTCGGGGGCGCGGCCGTCGTGACCCATGCAGCGCGGGATTTCTGGTGCGAGCCTGGCGAGTTGAGTCTGGAGGACGGTGTTTTCGGTCATGAAATAGACGTGGTTTTTCGCGTCGTAGGCTTCGATGAGAGCGATGACTTTCTTAAGATCCTCATCCTTCCACGGCTGATCGGTAAGCGACTTGACGTGGATGTTCATGATGGTGTGGCAGGAGAACTTCCTGAGGATGTCCTCGAAGCGCGCGATTCGCAGCCCCGCGAAGTTCTTGCCTTTTTTGATGCCGAAGTCGAAGGCGAGAAGTTCCTGATAGGTGA
Source organism: Kiritimatiellia bacterium (assembly GCA_017508315.1). Classification (GTDB taxonomy): domain Bacteria; phylum Verrucomicrobiota; class Kiritimatiellia; order RFP12; family UBA1067; genus UBA1067. The sequence goes on from JAFVZE010000329.1 coordinate 4,904, forward strand.
GGTCGTAAACCTTGCCTTTGCCGGTGGATACGCGATCGAGCGTCGCGTCGTGGAGCGAGACGATTTCGCCGTCCCTGGTCGCCCAGATGTCGAGTTCGATCTCGCTCGCGCCGAGCGCGACGGCGGCGCCGAAGGCGGGGAGCGTATTTTCCGGGGCGACGGCGCTGAAGCCGCGGTGGGCGCACAGGCGTTTGCCCTTGTGATCGGAAAAGCCGGGAATGATGGCGCTGCCGGCGGGGCGGTATTTCCACGGCCGCCGTCCGATTTCGATGTAGGCTGGGTGGGTGTTGGGCGGATTGCCGTAGCCGGCGGGCTTGAGATATTTCGCGTGCGGGTCGATGTCGACTATCATGGCGCCGACGCGGCTGCGCATGTTGGCTATCACCTGCCCCATGGGCGAGACGATCATCGAACTGCCGCCGAGCGGAGAGTCGAGCCCCATGCTGACCGACGCCCGCACGAGGTACGCGCAGGTGTTGTAGGACAGGAAGCGTCCGATCGTTTCGAGCGCGTCGTGGCGGTCGCTGCGCTGATGCGAGCAGCCGATGATGATGTCGGGCTTCATTCTGGCGATGTTGGCGTAATTCTCGTAGAAATAGAAGTCGTAGCACGTAAGGTAGGCGTAGCGGATGCCGTCGATCACGGTGATTTTCGGCGTGGTCCACTCCCACATGTAGGACGCGTCGAGTTTCAGTTTGGCGTGCTCGCTGCGGACCAGATGCTCCTTGTCGTATTTATCGACGAGTTTGCCGGTTTTGTCGTAGGCGAAGGTCGTGTTGCGCATACCGCTCGGGGTGCAGTCGATGGCGTTGACGAAAACCGTGGCCTTGCAGCGCTTGGCGGTGTCCGAGCAGGCTTTGAGCAGATCGGCGTTGTATTTTTTCACCGCCGCCGCCAGTTCGGCGGGGGAGGCGATGCGCCCCTGACGGTCGCTCGCTTCAGGCAGAACTATGAGGTCGATGCTTTCGTCGCAGCGGTTGAGAGCGTCGATTTCCCACCGGACGACAGATTCGATGTCTTCGAATTTAAACGCGTACGCCGGTTGGATTACGCAGGTTCTGAGGTTGCGGGCGGGTTTTGCCGCGGGAGCGGAGGTCGCAAAGAGCGAAGCGGCTGAATAAAGCGCGGTCAACAGCAGGCAGATTCTGTTCATGGTTTTGTCGTTTTTCCGTTTGTGATGTGTTGGAGACCGAATTATACCATATCCGCCGTGAAATGCTACCGTACAATGGCCGAAATCTGGACGGACTCGCGGATGCGACGCACGAGATGAGCGGAATTTGGTAAACTGTGTCCAAAAGGACGATAAGGACGATTCTCTGAAGATGAAGAAGAGCGAAGAGACGAAAGGTTACGGCTTCGGCACCTTTCAGGGGGTCTATACGCCGAGCATTCTGACGATCATCGGAGTCGTCATGTATCTGCGTTTCGGCTGGATGCTCGGCAACGTGGGGCTCGCCGCGTCGCTCGTCATCGTTACCGCCGGCAGCCTCATAACGTTTCTGACCGGGCTTTCGATTTCGGCGCTCGCGACCAACATGCGCATGAAAGGCGGCGGCGCGTACTTCATGCTTTCGCGTTCGTTCGGCCTTGAGGCCGGGGCGGCGATGGGGCTGCCGCTGGCGCTCGCGCAGGCGATAGGAGTGTCGTTCTACGTCGCCGGTTTTTCCGAGGCGCTCGTCAATTCGGATCTGCCGTTCGTCGGCGGCTGGGATCCGCGATACGTCGGCTTCGCCACTTTGACGGTTCTCGCCGTCGTTTCCACCGTCTCGGCGGACATCGCGCTCAAGAGCCAGTATTTCATCATGGGGGCGATCGCCTTGTCGCTGGTGTCGTTTTTCGCCGGTTCCGCTCCCGCTGCGCTGACGATCCCGGATAGCGTTCCCGCTTCGCTCGGCTTCTGGCCGGTCTTCGCCGTGTTCTTTCCCGCCGTGACCGGAATTCTCTCCGGCGTCGGGATGTCGGGCGATCTCAAAAGTCCTTCCCGGTCGATTCCGCTCGGAACCATCGCCGCGGTGCTGACGGGGTACGCCGTGTATATGGCTATTCCGATTTTCCTTTCCGGGTATGTTTCGGACGGCGCGGTCCTCAAGAGCGATCCCATGATTTTCGCGAAGTGCGCGAAGTGGACGTTCCCGATTCTGCTCGGCGTGTGGGCGGCGACGCTTTCGAGCGCGGTC
>JAFVZE010000330.1 GCA_017508315.1 Kiritimatiellia bacterium
CGATACCGGCCGGGCTTCGCGTTTCCGGGAACGTCGATGCGGATCATCAGCTGCTTGTTCTCCTCGGCCCTTACCGAAAAAGGCTGCAGAGTCTTTGCGTCCACGATCGGCATCAGGCTGCACGGCATCCATTTGCCCCACACGATGGGTTTCATCGTGTTGATGTCGACGTAGTACGATCCTTTTTCATCGGTGCATTTCACGAGATTGCGGCCGGAGGCGTGATCAGGAATGACGAGCGAATCGTCGTTAAGCAGAAGTTCCGGCACAAGCACCTGCTTGTCGGATATCGCCACGAAGGCCGCGGGGGCGCCTTCGCCCTGATAATGCACTTTCACCACCTTCGCGGACATCGCCGAGGCGGGAATCTTCCCGCCCGTTCCGAACGGTCCGCGCTTCAGGTCCGAGAACTCGATCGTAACGTCGTCGTATGCCGTCTTTGACCAGAGAACGGCCGTGGCGCGGGATTTTTCGCCGGGACATTCGCGCAGTTTAAGCGTGTCGCCCGCGCGCCCAGGAACGGAAGCGCTCTTCGGAAGAACAGGATACGATGAACAAAGGTTGTCGTCGCAATAAACCAGCACATCCTTCTCGCCCGCCTTCGCGCGCTCCGCCTTGACCGGCTCCTCGGAAAGAAGCGCCTTGTCGACCAGATCGGAAAAGTCCACCACGCGCACATTGTCGATCTCTCCGGGATACTGGTCGGTTTCCTGCGGGCCGTGATGGAAAATAACCTGCAGAAAACGCGTTTTCAAAGGCATCTTCAGCGTGACCAGTTCCGCATTGCGCTGGAAGATCGTAGGCTGGGTCGGATCGACGGCCGAACGGATCTGGTATTCGCCGCGGATGTTCTTCCTGTTCTCGTCGAAGAAGTGAACCTCGATGTACGGCGAGTTCCCCTTGGGCTGGCGCGCCTCCCACAACACGGCGGTCGGACGCGACGGATCGACAGGCACGAGACACTCGGGTTTGATCGCGATGCAGTTGAAGTCTTTGGGACGCGGCGGAAGGAAAATGCACCGTCCTCCTCTTCCGTCGTCGTGAATCCTGATCATCCCCTTTCCGGCATAAGCGTCGACCCAGACGTTCGAGAACGATTCCCTTGAGAAGTCGTCGTGGAAAAGGACCTTGCCCATAACCTTGCCTTCGGAAACCCATGCCGACATGAAGCTGCTGCCGAGACGGTTGCGGACGGCGGTGGAGTCTTCGACGGGCTTGGAAGCGAGCGCAGCCTCGATCTCGGAGGCGGATACGCGCCTGACGACTTCGGCGGAAGAGGCGAAAACCGCGCCCGCTGCGGCTATGAGCGATATGGACAGAAACGATCTTATTGGTTCTTTCATGATGTGCACGATTTTACCGGAAAAAACCCGCTCCGCAAAGGTAGTCAGATGACTACCTCGGCATAAGTTGCCGATATCTGGTAAAATAGCAGCATATGAGTCGTTTTCGCCTGATTGCGGATATAGGATGCCTGATGCTATCTGGCATCTGCCTTGCCGCGGACAACGTCGTCACCAATCTGAACGGATTTTCATCCCGTACCTCGGACAATGTACGAGAGCCGTTCCGCCTGCGCGGAACGATTCTCTACGGCGACCGCTCGCCGGCGATGTACTGTGACGAGCAGATCATCATGCTGACAGCCCTCAAACTGGGGATGTTCACCGAGCTTGAACGCGGCGAGAGCATCACCGCCAACGGCTACCGCCGCGGCGATATCTTTTTCGTCCGCAACTTCGACCGCCACGGTCCGGGGGCGTATCCCCCGCCGGAAGACGCCGATCCCGCTGACATGCTCGGCAAACGCTACGTCAACCGCTACATCCGCGTGCAAGGAACGGTGACCGACATCTTCCGCGACGACATTGACGCCGATTTCATCTATTTCGTCCTCGAATCGGGCGGTACGCAGTTTTTCGCCTCCATCGCCTACTCCCTCGCTCCGGCCGAATGGACGCGTCGCCTGACCGGCGCGACCGTCCGCATGACAGGCGTCTGCGAATCGCCGGAGGGCATTCTGCGGCCTTTCATGGGCTGCTCATTGCGATGTCCCGATTCCGATGCCGTCGAGATTATCCGCCCGTCCGCCACGACGCCGTTCGACTATCCCGAACTGAAGGCCCCTTCAAGCGCTTCCCCTCAGGAGATCGTCGGTCTGGGCAAAAGGAGAATCAGCGGCACGGTTCTGGCGATCTGTTCGGACAACGTGCTGCTTCTCCGCGGCGAAGAGGGCGATCTCCACCGCGTCGCCCTCGCCAAAGACCAGCCCATTCCCCGCGTCCACGACCGCGTCGTCGCGGGCGGAAAGGTGCAGACCGACTTCTATCTCATCAACCTCACGCACGCGATCTGCGCCGTCGTCGGACATTCGGAGATCATACCGGACGCCGCCGTCGACGTATCCGGCCACGACATCCTCTTCAACAGCCGACGCGAAAAGCAGGCCATGCCCCAGTTCTACGGAAAGGCTCTCCGGCTCCGGGGTACGCTCACCAACCCGAGCGCTTCGCGGCGCTCCTACGACTGCCTGTACATCAACTGCGACTCCGTCGTCGTGCCCGTCGACATCGGCGCGGCGGGCCTGAACTCCGCAGATTTCCCGGTCGGCTCCGTCGTATCGGCGAGCGGCATCTGCCTGATGGACACGGAAAACTGGTCGCCTGCGGCGCCCTTCTCCAAGATAACCGGCTTCTCGCTCGTCGCACGCACGGCCGACGACATCCGGCTTCTGTCTCCCCCGCCCTGGTGGACGCCTGTGCGCATCGCCGCCGCCGTCGGCATTCTCGTTTTCCTGCTCGTCTGCATAGGACTTTGGAACGTAATGCTCAACCGGCGGGTGAAGCGGCGCACGCACGAACTCGTCCGTGCCAAGATCGCCCGAGACCGCTCCGATCTCAAGACCGACGAGCGCACCCGGTTGGCGGTGGAGCTGCACGACTCGCTCTCCCAGAACCTGTCAGGACTCGGATGTCAGCTGACAGCCACGCGCCAGGCCATGCACGAAAACTCGTCCGACGCCGAGCGCCGGCTGGAAACGGCCGAAACGATGCTCACCTCCATGCGCATGGAGCTGAAGCGCTGCCTCTTCGACCTGCGCAACGACGCGCTGGAGGAACAGGACTTTGAAAAGGCTCTGCTCCACACGCTCGCTCCCGTCGCAGGGTCCGCCAGGATATCCCTGCGCTTCGTCGTGCCGCGCTCGCAGCTGGACGATTCGCAGGCGCATGCCGTCTTGTGCATCGTCCGCGAGCTGACGGCCAACGCGATCCGCCACGGCAGAGCGGCCAACGTGCGCATCGCCGGCTGTCTGGACGAAGGACAGATCGTCTTCTCCGTCAGCGACGACGGAACGGGCTTCGATCCCTCGCTGTGCGACGGGCCGCTGCAGGGGCACTTCGGCCTCTCCGGCGTCCGCACCCGAGTCAAGAAAATGAACGGCAGGCTCGAAATCGACTCCCAGCCGGAGAAAGGTACCCATGTCAAAGTCGCAATCCGCATCTGACAAGATACGCATCCTGATCGCCGACGACCATGCTCTGATGCGCGTGGGCATCCGCTCGATGCTTGAAATGCAGCACGACATGACCGTCGTAGGGGAAGCCGAGGACGGACAGAGCGCGGTCAATCTCGCCGCGGAGCTCAAGCCCGACGTCATCGTCATGGATCTGATGATGCCGGTAGTAGGCGGCGCCGACGCCACCAGACGCATACGGTCCGCCGACGACCGCATCAAGATAGTCATCCTCTCGTCGTACGGCACGACGGTCGACATGGCCCGTGCGCTGGACAACGGCGCGAACGGCGCACTTCAGAAGGAATCGCCTTCCGATGAACTCATTTCCGCCATCCGCGCAGTCTTCGCCGGAGAGTCCGCCGTCGCTCCGGAAATAGCCAGAACGCGCAACGACCTTTTCAAGACGCTACAGTTCTCCGACAAGCAGCTGCAGGTGCTTACGCTTCTGTCCAAGGGTCTTTCCGACAAAGACATCGGCAGGCTGCTGAACATCTCGCGGGCCGGAGTCCAAAAGCACATCACAGCCCTCTTCTCCAAGCTCGGCGCCGCGAACAGGACCGAAGCGATCACCATCGCCTACGAAACGCATCTGCTGAAAACGTAACGACTTTTCAGTCGCCGCCGCGCGCGGCGGACAGAACTTCGGCAAGCGTCACCGGCGCGCCGCCGCGTTTTGCAGAGACCTCGGCGGCCTCCATCAGCACGAAAATCTCAAGCGTTTCTTCGTGCGGGAACGGCACGACCCCGGTCCTGAAGAATCGCACGATATCCGCCACGAGCGGCCCGTTGTCCGACTCGCCTCCCGCCATAACCGCCGGCTTTTTCCGGTCTTTCGGCTTTTCCGGCACGACAAAGCCCGTGTACACCCATTTGTTGCGGAAAAAGCGCAATTGGCCGATCCGTCCGTCCGGATACTGAACGCTGACGGCATCGTCCGTAGCGGTTCGCAGACAACTCACCTTCTCGGCGCCGACGCCCATGACCGCCACATACGGTTCGAAACCGTGAACGCCGTACCAGGTGTAGTAACCGTGCGTCCCCTGCACCTCCTCCGGAGCGGGCGAAGTGAACACCGCCGTGCGAATCGCTCCGTATTCGCCGTTGCGGGCCGCCTGCACGACCTTGCCGTAACGCAACGACGAGGACGAGAAGAACTTTGCGCCGGTCTTCTTTCCGAGATCGAGAATGCGCACGGCATCGCGCAGATTATGGGCTATCGGCTTGTCGATAAAACAAGGCTTGCCGGATTTGAACACCTTCTCCGCCTGCCAAAGATGCTCGCGACCGTCGTTCGTCAAAAGCATGACGCAATCGACCTTCCCG
>JAFVZE010000331.1 GCA_017508315.1 Kiritimatiellia bacterium
ATGAGCTTCTTGCAGTCCTTGCACATCGTCATCGGATCGGCGAAGGTGTCGAGATGGCCGGACGCCTTCCAGATTTTCGGATGCATGATGATCGTCGCGTCAAGACCGGCGACATCTTCGCGGCCGCGCACGGTGAACTGCCACCACGCCTGCTTGACGTTGTTCTTGAGCTCGCAGCCCAAAGGACCGTAGTCCCAAAATCCCGGCATTCCGCCGTAAATCTCCGAGCTGTGGTAGATAAAACCGCGGCGCTTGCACAGAGCGCTCAACGCATCGAGTGAACTTGCCATTTTTCTCCTTGTTTGCAACTGAATGTAGTATTATATCAAATCTTCTCCGGAATTCCGCATGAAAAAGTGAAACAGTGAAATTTTTCGGGCGACATAAAATTGGTCGGACCGTCGGGATTTGAACCCGAGACCTTTTGCACCCCAAGCAAACGCGCTACCAGGCTGCGCTACGGTCCGCCGGAAACCAGAATTCGAAATTGGTAGCGGGGGCTGGATTTGAACCAACGACCTTCAGGTTATGAGCCTGACGAGCTACCAGGCTGCTCCACCCCGCAATCTGGTGTCTTCGAATGGCGCGCCCAGCAGGAGTCGAACCTGCAACCCTCAGATTCGTAGTCTGATACTCTATCCAGTTGAGCTATGGGCGCATTCAGAAAACGGTGCGTATTATACTCTTTTTCCCGTCTGGATACAAGGGGGAATTTTAAGATTTTTTCGAAGGTTGCCCTTTCAAGGGATTTTCGGGGTTTTGTCCCGGAAATTTTCACGCCCAGGTGAAACCACACCGGGGGAAGAAAGAGCCCCGACACTACCGAAAATCGACAACAGTTCCGTCCCGAGTATGATATAATACGCGCTATGAAAAAGAAAATGAATGTCGTAGAGAAAATCCTTTCCTCCCACCTCGTCGAAGGCGATGCCGCCAAAGACTCCGAGCTCGGTATCCGCATCGACCAGACGCTCACCCAAGACGCCACCGGCACGATGGCCTACCTCCAGTTCGAATCGATGGGCGTCAAACACGTCAAGAACGACCTCGCCGTTTCGTACGTGGACCACAACACGGTGCAGATCGGCTTCGAGAACGCCGACGACCACGACTTCCTCGCCTCGGTCGCCAAAAAATACGGCATCATCTATTCCAAGGCCGGCAACGGCATCTGCCACCAGCTTCATCTCGAACGCTTCGGCAAGCCCGGCACGACGCTCCTCGGCTCCGACTCCCACACCCCGACCGGCGGCGGCATCGGCCAGATCGCGATCGGCGCGGGCGGCATCGACATCGCCGTGGCGATGGCGGGGGGCGCGTTCCACATCCCCACGCCGAAGGTTCGCGGCATCAAGCTCACCGGCCGGCTTAAAAAAGGCGTGAGCGCCAAGGACGTCATTCTGAAGGTGCTCGAAAAGTTCGGCACCAAGGGCAACGTGGGCTGGATCTTCGAATACTTCGGCCCCGGAGTCGCCACGCTCGACGTCCCTTCGCGCGCGACCATCACCAACATGGGCGCGGAACTCGGCGTGACGACGAGCGTCTTCCCGTCCGACAAGGTGACGAAGCAGTTCCTCGCCGCGCAGGGCCGCGCCAAGGACTTCAAGGAGATTACCGCCGACAAGGGAGCTAAGTACGACGACGTTTTCACGGTCGATCTTTCAAAACTCGAGCCTCTTGCCGCCGCGCCTCACAGCCCCGGCAACATCGTCACCGTCAAGTCGATGCGCGGCACCAGGGTCAACCAGATCATGATCGGCTCGTGCACCAACTCCTCCTACCGCGACATCCGCACCGTCGCCCAGATCCTCAAGGGCAAGCACGTCGCCGAAGACGTGGAAGTGGGCATCGCCTGCGGCTCGAGGCAGGTCGTGAACATGCTCGCCAAAGACGGTTCGCTCGCAACGCTCATCTCCGCAGGCTGCCGCATCCTCGAAAACGCCTGCGGTTTCTGCATCGGCGCGCACATGAGCCCCTCGACGAACGCCGTCTCGCTGCGCACCAACAACCGCAACTTCGAAGGCCGCAGCGGCACGAAGTCGGCGAAAGTCTACCTCGTAAGCCCGGAGACCGCCGCCGCTTCCGCCCTGACCGGCGAATTCACCGCCTGCACCGGAACACCCGCCGTCCCCGCGCCGAAGAAATTCCCGATCGACGACGAGATGTTCCTCTACCGCAAAACCGCCGGCAAGGGCGTCAAAGGCACGAAGATCGTCCGCGGACCCAACATCGCGCAGGTTCCCAAAGGCACGGCGCTTGCCGCCGATTTGAAGGGTGTAGCCGCGATCAAGGTCGGCGACAAGATAACGACCGACCACATCATGCCCGCCGGAGCGCGGCTCAAATTCCGCTCGAACGTGCCGGAGTACGCGAAGTACGTCTTCGAACCGTGCGACAAGTCGTTCCACGACAACTGCATGGCCAACAGGGAAAAGAACCTTGCCAACGTCATCGTCGCCGGAGAAAGCTACGGTCAGGGCTCAAGCCGCGAACACGCCGCGCTCTGCCCGATGTACCTCGGAGTGAAGGCGGTCGTCGCCAAGTCCATCGAGCGCATCCACCGCGCCAACCTCATCAACTTCGGCATCATCCCCTTCACGTTCGCCGACGCCAAAGACTACGACAAAATCAAAGCCGGCGACAAGATCGAAATCAAGGGGCTGAAAGCGGCGATCGAAGGTGACGGCACGGCCGTACTGAAAACCGCCAAGGGTTCGTTCACGGTGAAAACCTCGCTCTCCGATCGCGAAAAGCGCCTCATCCTCTGCGGCGGGCTTCTCGCCTCGCTGTAAGCATCTGCGCAGAATTCCGGGTTTCATCCCCGAAAATCGTTCACCGCCGCATTTATATGAAAGCGGCGGTGAATTTTTACGACGATGATCGCCGCCGCTACTTTTTCAAAAGCTCAAGCTCTTCGGCGGTTTTGCGCCGACGCAGTTCCATGACCTCGCCGCAACACCCGGCGATCGTCTCCATGTCCTTTACCTTCACGGCTTTGAGATACCGCTTCGCCACGTCTTCAAGCCGCTTGCGCTCCACTCCCATCAAAAGCGCGATTTTTACCGAAAGCTTGAAGTCGTCAGATTTCGGCTCCGCATCCCAGTCCACGGCGCGCAGAAATCCGGCGATAGAATCGCCCTCTTCCCCGAGGAAGCGCGTCACCTGATCGCTCGGCTCTTTATGAGCAAAATATCCGAGGGCGAAGACCGCGGCTTCGGCATCTTCTGCCGGTTTGAACCTGACCGATATCATCGATGCCGTTTTAGGTACCGACACCGATTCTATAAAACGCTCGTCGAAAACGATTTTGTTGCCGAACCTCTCGTCGACATACCGGGAATACAGCAGCGCCGAAGAGGATGCCGGCTTGAACGAGGCGGCTTCTTTGTTAAGGATCCAGTCGTTCTCGCGGGTGGCGAAATGACGCTCCCGCCCTTCCGGCACCGCGGCGTTGCCGGGGTAGGCGTTGAAATCGATGCGCTCTACCTTGGCTCCGCCGAGATCGACGCGGACGAAAAGCCAATCGCGGTGCGAAGGATATGACGCAAAGAGCAGTTTCAGCCGCTTGCCTTCCGGCGCAAGCCACTCGGCGGCGAGAAAATCGGCGCCGTCGGCCGAATACCCAGCAAACAGCGACGGCCGCGAAGCGCTGAGCGCATCCACCGTCCGCCCTTCGGCGTTCCTGACATGGACGTTGAGAAAATCCCAGATGCTCCAGCCGCCGTTTTTCGGTGAATAGCCGAGTTTGAGGCCGAAGAAATGATCTCCCCACGCCTTTTTCACGATCCGATCGCCTTCGAGCGTATACTCCGCGAACAATGAGCACTTGTCAAAAGCGGCGATGAACTTCTCGCGGTGCATTCCGGCGCGCTTGTCGCTCAGATTATCCTTGTGTACGATATCAACCTTCGCCTCGCACCGCAACACCGCGAGCAGGAACGCCGCCGTCAACATGAAACCCTTCATCATTCTCCCACCGTGAAGCCGACGGAACTTGAAAGCCCGGTCGCGCAATCAGTAAGCCGCGCCGACCATTTTCCGCCTTTTTCATTGAAGCCTATGTACATCCGCTTCGGGAGTTTCTCTTTCCGGTCGAACACGAACGCCCAGCGCTTCTCCCCGCGCGCGTCATAGACCGTAAGATTGTAAACCCTGCCGGAAACGAGCGCGGGCGGCGTGAAAACGACTTCTCCGCCGAGGCGGGAGGGCGGAATCGAAAACTCCGGCTTGCGCTGACGCTCTTTGAACACGCTGCGGCAGACGAACGGCGACTTGCGGAAATCAAGATCCAAAACATCGCTCTCCGCGACAAAACCTTCCATCGGCGAATAGATGAAACGCCTGCCCGGCAGTTTCACCGGAACCCGCGCTCCGAGATTCGTCGGCGGCCACATGGCGGTGACGATATCGAATCCGCATCCGCCGCGGGTACGCAGAATGGCGTTTTCATCCATGCCGGACGCCGGAATCGGGACGCGCGGCGGCGGCAGCAGAGCGGCGATCTCGCGGTCGAACGCGCCCGGGGAGCTTTCATGCGCGGCGGCGAGCGAAAGCTTGCGGTTAAGAAGAACCGACTTTCCCTTGCCCCACAGATCAGCGAGCGCACCCTTGTCGCGCCATGCGAGATGCTCGTTCATGATCGCCGGCTCGACATCGGCGACGATCCGTCCGCCTGCGGCGGCGAAAGCCCTGAGCGCGGAGACTTCCGCATCCGAAAGCGCACTCGCGCCGCAGAGGAACACGACCTTGGCGTTCTTCAGCCGCTCCAGCGTGCGGGCGGAAACGAACTCGAACGAACGCCCGTTGCGGTAGAAGCTTTTTATGAGCGTAGAAAGTCCGTCCCGCGGCGAAAGGCACTTCTCGGAGCCGACAGAGGCGGTGGAACTTTCGTGACTCCAGTATAAAAGCGTCTGCTCGTCTTTGAGAGGGTTGCGGATGAGCAGCTGCGCAAGTCCGTCCTTGAAACGGTCGTGCCACGGCAGATACTTCGCCACGTCGTCGGCGATCTTCAGATCGGAATAGAAAAATCCGTGGTTCTGCCCGACGCTCACGTCGAACCAGGCGTTGCCCGTGACCGTGCCTTTGGCCAGATCGCTCATCAGCGGAACCGGGAACGGCGTTTTGCCGCGGCCGCCGTGGCTGGCCGGATATCCGCCCCACCAGAGCGTGCGGATGCGGCCGCCTCCGAGCGAGCGCAGCACCTCGTCCTTCACCAGATTGGAATACGGTCCCCAGAACTCGAGCTCGGCGAACGTCTCCTCGAGATTGCCCGGCTCCGAACCTTCGGCGCCGACCGGCGCGCCGGGATCGTACTTGCGTATTTCCCCGCGGCAGAAACTGTGGATGTCGGCGTACATCTTTTCGATGTAGGCGCGGTGATCTCCCCATGCCGCCAGATTGCCTATGCGCTTGGCCTCGTCCGGTTTCAAGTGCGGCACAGAGGCGAAATCCGCGCAGTTCGTCCGCCAGTTGCGGTTGAGATTTTCGACGGTGCCGTATTTCGTTTCAAGGAATTTCCGGAAATAGAAATCGTCATATTCGCCGAACCCGGCCGTGACCGCCAGACTGTTCTCGTCGCCGAGATTGTAGAACGGCGGAGCGCATCTGGGGAGATTGCGGATGCGGTGGCGGATTCCGTCCGCCCAGAGTTGCCGCACTTCGGGTCGGTAGAAGCACAGATCGCCCTTGATCGCCCTGCGTTTCGCCTCGGTCTCGCGGTCGAGGAAGAACCACTGCATCTGCTTTGAAGAACCGTTGTCCGCTTTGGCTATGCCGATGCGCGTCATATACGGAACCACGCTCTGGTTGAGCACCGCCAGATCCGTGATGTTCCCGCCGCCGGCGGTGGGATGCTCAAGTCCACATTCAAAGCCAAGCCGGTCCACGAGCAGTTTCGCGCCCGCGAACGGGTGCATGCAGAGGGCGGAGCCCCAGCCGACCTGCACATAGTCGGGCAGATCGCGCTCGGGGAAGAACTGCATCGCTTCGGCGATGTCGAGCCGGCGCCCCTGCGCATCGAGAAGCGTTATTCTGGCGTATCCGACCTTGGTATGCACCCGCGCATCGGCGATCTCGAGCGAAATCCCCGTCGCGCCCGGCGCGACCGGAACCGTGCGGCGCGTCATCACCCTGAGCGCGGGAGAGTCGAGCGTCTCCACCGTCGCCGAAGCGACCGCCGCGCACGGCTTTGCCCACTTTGCCCCGAATCTGAACGCCGCGCCCGGCTTGACCGTCTCCGGCGCCGAAACGGTGATGCCGCCGACCGGCGAGGGCGTAACCGTCCTCGTTACGCGCACGGCTCCGTTCGCCCCGATTTCGTCGCGGAAATGGTCGCCCGCGGTCGCGGTGTCGGCGACGATTTCGTTGAAGCGGTTGCGGATGCGGACCTTGACCGGAGCGGAAGGCTCGCTTTCACGCCCGGCGGCATAACGCATCGCCGCGCCCGCGAAGGCGATCGCGTTTTCATATTTCGCCGTCCACCTGTCGTCGATCGGAAAGAGCGGCACCAGGGTGAAGAACTGCGCCGCACGGTCTCCGCCCCATGCGAGCTCCGCGACGATACCCTTGCCGAGGCGGTACGATGAAAGCGAAGTGCGCTTGTACTCGCTGACGAAAGATCTGGCGAACCCGGGAACAGGCAGCCGGTTTTCATACACTTTCCTGTACGGGATTTTTGACACGCCCGTATCCCCCACCATCAGCAACCCCGCCCCGTTATCGCGCACGGCCTTGAGTATCCGGTAGCGGTGCTCCTCGTTGACCGAAGTGAACGCCTTGCGCCCGAAAACGTACAGATCGTATTTTTCGTTGAGTTTCAGATCCAGCTCGCGGGTCTTCTCGTGGAGCGTGGTCCCTTCCCACGCCGATTCGTACATATCTTCGGCGGCGATGCGGTTGCCGTAGATCGTGAGAAAATATGTCGGCTCGACATTGAAGCGCTGCACGACCTCAACCGCGTCGCGCGCGCCGCGGCGGTCGAGAATGAAAAGCGTTTTCAGCGGCTTTTCGGCGAGCGGACCGCGGAACGAATGGTGCTCGGTCACGTATTCGCCGGTCATTTCGTGAAGATACCTGCACGGCAGCGCCGCAAAGAGCACCCCCGACGAAAATACCGCCGCCGCCGACATGACGATTCTGTTCATTTCCCGCCTCCGAATTCACTTTCAAGTTTTGTTTTCCAATGGAAGATGTTGAGCGACTCGAGAACCTCGCCGGCGAACGCATAATCCCCGAGAGTGTCGCCGCCGGCTTTCGCCCGGCGGTATTTCTCTTTCAGAACGGCGAATTCGCGCTCGAGCGCACCGCCTTTTTCAAAACGTATCGCGGCCATGCGCGCGTCCAGTTCTCCGCGCCTGACCGCCGTCAGTCCGGAGAGCGCTTCGCTCTTCACGCCCTCGCCGAAGTCATGGATCAGAACCCCGTCGATCTCCGTGCACCACGGCGCGGACACGCGTCCCCGCATTATCCGGACGAGCGACTTTATATCCGGCTTTTCTCCCTGCGGCAAGAACCACAGATACCCGAATCCGGCCGTATTCTTGTTGCTGCCCCCCGGAGACGACACGCTGCCTATAAATCCTCCGCTCGTCCACTGGTATCGCGTCACGCAAAGCCGCCACATCGACGAACCCGGCACGGGCGGCATCTGCAGATCGGAATAGGGCAGACACAGCTCGATCGTCCAGCGATCCTTCTCTCGCGAAGTCTTCGCTTCCCAGGCATCTCCGCTCCATTCCCAAAGTTTGACCGACCCGTCAATCCGCCGCAGATCGCCGTTCACGCCGGTGGAATTGACCAGAAGCTTCGTATATCCGACCGCCGCGCCGAACGGATCGATGTAGAGTTCGCTCATATCCTCCCACCAGCTGACCGCGTCCCGGACCGTCGAAAGCACCTTGAGCTTGTCCATGCGCTCCTCATAATGCACCAGTCCGATCCACAAGGCCTTGTCCGTGTAGAGAAGACGCATCTCCGAGCGGATCGCCGCCTTTTTCGGATGCGGCTTGAAATATTCGTAGAAGCGCGTATGCACGATGGCGTCCTTCCACGCCGGATCGTCGAGTTTTCCGTCCAGAACGGGCGGAGTCTCCGCCTTCACGGCGAAATCCACATATATCTCGTTGAGCGCCGCCGCTTCGGCGGACACCGCCGCGAACAAGAAAGACGCCAATACCGTATTTCCGACCGTCATAACTCCGCACCTATCTCACCAGCATCCAAAAGCCGAGCATCCGCTCGCGCACGAAACCGAACCAGGTCGAACCGGGATCGCCGGTGCTGCGCACCTTGCTGTCCGAAACCGTCTCCTCCGTCACATACTGACCGTCAGCCTCGCCGGGTGCGACCGAACAGGCGCCCCGCCAGATGAAATGCTCATCGACATCACGGCCGCTTATCGGCGAAGAGGACGCGACCCGAAGCGATCTAGGAAGATTTTCCCGCCACGGGTTTCCACACCACACCGCGATCCGTCCGCCGCCGCCGGAACCTGACGGAACTGTGCTATAAGGCGTAGTGTCGCCGCCGCGGGCCGACAAAAGGCCCGTTTCCCCGAGACGGAACACTTTCGATTCCAGCAGGATCGACCCTCCGCTTCCGCCGCCGCCATACCCCCACGATGCGCCGACGGCATTGACGAGTCTCCGGCCGCCGTTCGCATCGGCGTTGATCTCCCCTTCGACGACGATACTGCCGTTGGTGGCACTGACATAAACAAGTCCTCCGCCGGCGCCGCCGCCCACCTGATTCGAGTACGCGGATCCGCCGGACCCGGGAATGAGCGGACGCTTCTCGTCTCCGTATACCGCCCGTGCCCCTTTGGCTCCGCCCTTGCCGCCGTGCGACGCTCCTGCGCTGGTAGATGCCCGCCCGGGACCGACACCGTTGCCGATATCCTCCCTTTTGCCGGTGCCGTACCTGTGAATCGAATATCCGCCGCGGCCGCCGCGACCCTTCGCCGTAAACACACCGCCGGTCGCTACATGCAGGGAGCCTACTTCAAAGCGCGGCGCCCCAAGATTTTCCAGATCGCAGGATGCCGTTACCACACAGTTGCTGCCGATCGTCATCTTTCCGGCGACTTTCACGACCGCGCCAAACCGGTCGACGCCGTTGGTGGCCGCCGAGCGCACATCCAAACGGGATGCGCCTTCAAGCGTAAGATCGCCGCCGACCGTCAGCGAACAAGGGGTATTCCCCGCCCAAAGATCAACGTATGACGAGCGGTTGGTGGCGATAGCCCCGCCAAGCTCCAAACGCGCCTTTTCCGCTCCGCCGAGCGTAAGATCGCCGCCGACGGAAACTTTCACCCCTTCTTCGGCGAAACGGACATGGCCGTTGGTAAAAACGAGTCCGCTGCCGCGCTCATAAGAGGAGATCCCGCGGATCTGCCCGGTAAGGCCGTTGCCGAGCAGCTGATCGAGAATTTTTCCGTCGGTGAAATGCAAAGTTCCGATATCCGCTTCCCAGTGGTTGGTGTCGGCGTTGAAGCATGTCGTGGTAAAAGCCGTCGTTTTGTAAAGTCCGGCGGCGGCCGATATCTGCATCCCCGCCACCGCCGTAGGATTCTGCTTCATTGAATCATAATGAATGGCTATCATTCCCCCGCCCGCTGCCATTGCCGGAACCGCACCGAGCAGCTTCGGATTGTCCCCGCCGCCGCCTGCCGCTCTTATTACGCCTGAGCCGGAAATGGACGCACACGTTATGCAAATGCTGCCGCCGGCCCCCGGCTGACCATGATTGCTCGTATTGCCCGAGCCGCCGAAAGACGAACAGTTTCTGCCGTCGGCCAAAATCGAGCCGTTCACCGTCACCGTCCCCGAAGCTTCGATTTTCACCGCTCCGCCGCCATGACCGCCGTAGCCGTACTCGTTCGAGCCGCCACTCGATCCCGGCTGTTCCGGGGCCGACGGATCGTCGTACGGCAGCAGATTCGGGTACCAACGCTCGACGTGCAACAGCCGCCCGCCGTAGCCGCCGTGCGAAGGCGCAAGCAGTTTAACCAATTCTTTTCCGTCCGCGACCGGCAGAGCGGACACCGACCCGGGACCCCAGCCGGAAGTGAACCTGCCGCCGGCGGCGGCACCGCCCTGTTTCGGCCAGCCGAAATAACCCCTTTGACTGACATCGACCGTGCCTCCTTTCGCAACCGTAAGATCGCGGCATTTGATCCATACGCGGCTCATGTCGGTCATGTTGGTGGCGGGCGCGCCGCAGGTGAGAATTCCGCCGGACGCGACCGTTACCGTCTGCGCGTTGAGCGACGTGTTCCAGTTGGTGAGCACCAGCGTTCCTTCCACCGACACTGCCGCCAACTGCGGCGAAGGCTCGCGGAGCGTAACCGAGCATGATGCCGGGACCGTCACCGAATCTCCTGCGGCCGGCGCGCTCAAAACCCTGAAACCGAAGCTGTCGAGCCAGTTGTCTTTTTCGCTCCACTCATCGCTCTTCGCTCCCGTCCATGACAGCGAAACCGCATCCCCGATCCTGCGGAAAACCGCAGTCAGGCTGCACCCCGTCTCCACCGTGATTTCAGCGGAATGTTTCTGCTCACCCTCCACACCGAGCCAACCGCAGAACACATATCCTTCATCGGCGACCGCCTTGAGCGCAAGCGCAACCGTTCCGCCCTGTTCGCACCAGACGGAATATGCAGCGTCCGACACCACTCCACCGACAGCAATCTTGCCGCCGACGGTTTCCGAACCGGAAGCGTCGGCCGCGCTCATCAAAAGCCGCCGGTAAAGTTTGATGTCTCCGTTTTCAGTTTCAAACTTCCAGCCGTCAGGCAGCGTCAGTTCCGAAATGTCCGCCCCGAAGTACCGCACCCGGTCGACAGCGTGATTGACGGCCAGTTCATCATCGCCGAGCGCCCGTCCGTAAACGCGCACACCGTAGTACTTGCCGTTAATTCCGCAATTCTCGGAATAAAGTCTATTGAATTTGAATTTCCAGTCTACTTTGATATCCGGATTGAACGACGACACCGTACCGTTTTTCACGTACAAGTTCCCGTTTTTACGGCTGTAGAGCCTGACGGATGTCGTAAGCTCGTTCTGCCTGCATACCAGATGATGCAGTCCGATCTTATCCTCCTCCGAAACATTGACAAACTTGGTGACCGCAGTACTGTTTCCTTCTCCGTTAGGGGTGAAGCCGATACGGTTTTCATAATTGTTGTAAATTCCGACAAAGTTGCTTGTACGCCCGAAACACAACATGGCTATACTCGATTGGAAATACGAATTGGTCATGTCGTATACGATCTCCGAAGTATACTTCGCCGCCTGGAACGCCGCGCGTATCGCCTGGTCTTTCTCGGGGATCCGTCCGTTGGCCACATCGGAACCGTATGCCCTTATGACATCGAGATACCCCCCACCGAACGAAGCGCCTCGGGGAATCGTCATGTCAAGGCCGTTGCCGCTGAGATCCTTCCAGACCGTCGCGCCGCTGTCATGCGCAAGACCGCGCCCGACATTCTCAACGCCGTCCCAGTGGACGAGCAGACCGTCTTGGATGTAACTTTTCGAAGAAAGCGCACCGAGAGCGCCACCCGCGGCAAGCAGACACGCCATGAATAACGTGTTTCTGATCATTGTCGTTGTCATCGGAATTTCCTGACCGTTTCTGTTATACATTCTGACGCATCTCCCGCAATTATATCATATTGCGCCGCCTTGAGAGCGCTTTCCCATCTAAAGCGGGCGGGGGAGTTTCAGACCTTCGCCTCAATCGGCGAACTGCTGCGCCCCCAGCAGGAGACGGCGCGGACCGCGACCGTAAAGCCGCCCTTCGGGATGCGTTCGCACGCGACGCGGCAGACGGCGCACGCTTTGCCTCTCGCGCTTTCGGCGGGGAAACGGAAGCCTTCGTCGATCACCCCCAGCGCCAATGTTGATCCGTCCGAGGTCTTGATGTCGAGAGTGTACGCTGCGGCCCGTGCGTTGCGCACGGCGTCCGCGCGAGGAATCGTGATCTCCCAGACGGGCACTTTGCGGTTTTTCGCGCCGGGCGTGCCGCGCACGTGACCCTTCACGCGCTTGACCGTCAGCGCCGCGCCGGCGGGGAACTCCGGCGCCATCGCTTTCGCCTCGCGCATCTTGAAATCGAACGGCCGACGCTCCGCCGCCGGCAGAGGCATGACCAGATCCGGCCCGTACGATTCGCCGCTGATCGCTTCACGGCGCGAAATGAGCACGCGGTCGGAATAGACGCGCAGGAACTGTTCCTGACGGCAGTTGAACCGGTTGGCGATCCCCATCGCCTTCATGGCGTCCGCGTCTTTCGGAGCGGTGGACGGAGTCGTGTAGTTTTCAAAACCCGCTCCGCTTGAAATTTTGCACGACCCCGGCGCTTGGAGACTCACGTTGCGCAGCGAGCCGCAGCCGATGGACGTGAAGCCCCCCTGCCAGACGGAACGCTCGTCAGTCAACGAAATGTGCGAGTGTCCGGAAAATGCGATGGCGTTGGGTCGGGACATGAGCGCCTGCGTCGACATCCCGTCGTCCTGCCCCCAGACCGGCCCGTGCACCGTGCCCTGCGGATGCGGATGCTGAATATGGAAGAACGGACGCGACGGATCGATCTTCCCGCCGTTTTTCGCGTACCAGTCGGCGATTTCGGGATTGAAATTCTCGTCCCGTCCGCGGCAGTCGCCGATCACCCAGTTGAATCCGACGAACTGATACCCCTTGACCGTCTTGAAGAAAACCGGCTTCCATTCCTCGTGAAAGGCGCGATCCCACCATTTCTTGTAGTCCGCCGCGATCAGATTCTCCCGGATTGCCTTATTGTCCGACAGCACACGCTTGGCGCGCGCCGGACCGTTGTCGTGGTTGCCCGTCACAAAAATGCGCTCGACCTTCCGCCCGTCGGGGGCGCGGCCGCCGGGGAAAACGCTGTCCCACGCCTCGCCGACGGCGATCAGTTCTCTTCCGAGCCCGTGATGGGCCATATCGCCGGCGATCACCACCACATCGGCCCCCGCATCGCGGAAACGCGTCAACGTCGCCTTGAAGGTGTCGGTCATATAGTTTCTGTTCAGGCGCTTCCCGCCTTTGTCCAGCGCAATGTGGATATCCGACACCACGCCGAGCGACAGTTCGGGCCTCCCGGCGGCGACAGTTTCGCCCGTCGCGGCGAAAATACGGCCCGGTCCCAGCGCGAAGCAGCTCGCCGCCCCGCCGATAAAGAATCTTCTTGTCAGCATAATGCCGTTTCTCCCCATATCTCGCTGCATCCCGCCGGCATTGCTCTTTTTTTGCTACGCCGACAGACGATATTGCTTTATATCCGCAATTATAGCAAATTATCCCTGACGTTTCAGCCGTCCGTCGGTTACTCGAATGTGCAACTGTTGTACAGTGATACTGAAACGATTTCATCTGACATTTTTGGCGCGCTATATGACTTGCAAAACGCGGCGGATTTCGCGGCGATGCGGATGCTTCGTCGGTTCGTGCGCGGCAGCTCGCTTCGGTCTCGTCGCGTTGCGGTCGTAACGCCTTTTGCACGTAGACAAGAAAGATTTCTTCAGCCTG
>JAFVZE010000332.1 GCA_017508315.1 Kiritimatiellia bacterium
CACCGCGATGCGCGAACTCTTCCTCCAGATCGTCTACGGGCGCACCCAGAGCGCGTTCTCCGAGGGCGGCCTCGTCATCGGAGCGGGCCTCGAAGATCTCGGCAAGGGTCTCAGGTCGATGGTCGGCACGATGTACGCGACGAAGGACAAGGGTCCGCGCTACCTCGAAATGACCGAAGGCTACTGCACGCGCATGGCCGTCAACAAGGAAGGCGAAGTCACCGGCTACGAGTTCGTCTCGCTCGGCAAGATGACCGACTTCATCAAGAAGGGCATGAGCCCGAACGAAGCGTGGGAAAAGTCCAAGGGCACCTACGGTCAGTTCGAAGGCGCCGCCAAGTACATTGATCCGCGCAAGGAATAAGGAGGAACATAAAATGACATGTGCTAAGAAGAATGGTTGCGCGAAGAAGGCCGCCCCCAAGGCTGCAGCAGCCGAAAAACTCTTTGAAGGTTACGAGCGCCGCGAAGCGAAAATTCTCGCCGCGATCAAGCCCTTCGGCATCAAGTCGATTCTCGAATGCAAAGAGATCTGCGACAAGGCCGGAGTCGACGCCTACAAGATCGTCGAAGAGACCCAGCCCATCTGCTTTGAAAACGCCAAGTGGGCCTACACGGTCGGCGCGGCGATCGCCCTCAAGAAGGGCTGTACCAAGGCCAAGGACGCCGCCGCCGCCATCGGCATCGGTCTCCAGGCGTTCTGCATCCCCGGCTCCGTCGCCGAAAACCGCAAGGTCGGTCTCGGCCACGGCAACCTCGGCGCGATGCTGCTCGACGACGCGACGGAGTGCTTCGCGTTCCTCGCCGGCCACGAGTCGTTCGCGGCGGCCGAAGGCGCGATCAAGATCGCCCTCAACGCCAACAAGGTGCGCGGCAAGGATCTGCGCGTCATTCTGAACGGTCTCGGCAAGGATGCCGCGTACATCATCTCGCGCATCAACGGCTTCACCTACGTGCAGACGAAGTTCGACTACGCCAAGGAGACCGTGAAGGTCGTCTCCAAAAAGGCGTTCTCGAAGGGTCCGCGCGCCAAGGTCAACTGCTACGGCGCCGACAACGTCCCCGAGGGCGTGGCGATCATGCAGCTCGAGAACGTTGGCGTTTCCATCACCGGCAACTCCACCAACCCGACGCGCTTCCAGCATCCGGTCGCGGGCACCTACAAGAAGTGGTGCATCGAGAACGGCAAGAAGTACTTCTCCGTCGCTTCCGGCGGCGGCACGGGCCGCACGCTCCACCCCGACAACATGGCCGCCGGTCCTTCCAGCTACGGCATGACCGACACGATGGGCCGCATGCACTCCGACGCGCAGTTCGCGGGCTCCTCGTCCGTTCCGGCGCACGTCGAGATGATGGGCCTCATCGGCATGGGCAACAACCCGATGGTCGGCGCCACCGTCGCCGTCGCCGTCGCGGTTGAAGAAAGCTTCAAGAAGTAAACCCGCTTAAGCATAAAAAAAAGAGGATGCCGTAAAACGCGGCATCCTCTTTTTTATGAAGACTGGGGGATTGACGCATCGGCTGCGTTTTGATACAATTCCCATCCGTTCACCTGAACAAGGCGAGATAGCTCAGTTGGTAGAGCGCAGGACTCATAAGCCTAAGGTCAAGGGTTCGATCCCCTTTCTCGCCACCATTGCGCACGTTGCGGAATCCCATCGGCCGCTGTTTTGTGCGGTTCGGCGCGTCATTGACGCAGTAGAGGTTTTACAGGTTGCAAAGGGAGACTTAAGTTATGCTGGATCAAAAGTGGCTCAAGAAGTATGCGGAACAGATTCGTGAAGCCGACAGGATCGATCCCGATTTATACCGCAAGTACAATGTCAAGCGCGGTCTGCGCAACAACGACGGCACCGGCGTTCTCGTAGGTCTCACCACGATCGGCAACGTCCACGGATACGTGGTCAACGAAGGCGAAAGACAGGCGATTCCCGGCGAACTCTACTATCGCGGCATCAATGTCCGAGACATCGTCGCGGCCGACAAGCGCGAACACCGCTTCGGCTACGAAGAGACAGCCTATCTGCTTTTGTTCGGCAAACTGCCGACGACCCGCGAACTGGTCGAATGGAAGAACACCATCGGCAGCTACCGCAGACTTTCCGACGGCTTCAAGGAAGACGCCATAATGCGCAATCCGTCCCGCGAGCTGATGAACGCCATGGCCCGGGCGGTCCTCTTCGCCTACGCCTTCGATTCCGAAGGAAACGCCGACGACATCTCGATTGAAAAGTGTCTGGCGCAGTCGGTCGAACTGATCGGACAGATCCCGACGATCGCCGCATACGCCTACTGCGCCAAGTCGCACTACCACGACGGCGCCTCGCTGCTGCTGCGCAATCCCGATCCGCGCAAATCCACCGCCGAGAATTTCCTGATGATGATCCGGGAAGACGGCAGATATTCGCGCCTCGAGGCGGAGACGCTCGACCTCGCCCTCATACTTCACGCCGAACACGGCGGCGGAAACAATTCGTCGTTCACGACGCACGTGGTCACCTCCTCCTTCACCGACATATATTCATCCATAGCCGCCTCGATCCTTTCGCTCAAAGGATCGCGCCACGGCGGAGCCAACCTCCGGGTCATGCGGCAGATGAACGAGATCAAGGAGAACGTCAAGGACTGGAACGAAGCGAAAAACGTCGAGCAGTACCTTGAAAAGATCGCCGACAGGAAGGCCGGCGACGGCACGGGGCTGATCTACGGACTCGGCCACGCCGTGTACACGATCTCCGACCCGCGCGCGGTGATGCTCAAGTCAAAGGCGCAGAAACTTGCCAAGGAAAAGGGCCGCGAGGAGGAGATGCGTCTTTTCTCGATGATCGAGGATCTGGGGCCGGCGATCATCAGATCGCGCCATCCCGCGGCCGAAAACGTCTGCGCCAACGTCGATCTCTATTCCGGATTCGTATACGACATGCTCGGCATCCCCACGGATCTCTACACTCCGCTTTTCGCGGTCGCGCGCTGCGTAAGCTGGTGTGCGCACCGCATGGAGGAGCTTATCAACGGCGGACCGATCATGCGCCCCGCATACAAGCCCATCTTCCATCCCCGGGAATACATACCGCTCAAAGACAGGCGGGACAACTGACTTCAACGGGAGCAGCGGAGAAATGGCGGCGGTCGAATTCCAAAACGTCGAAAAACTGTACGCCAAGGGCGACAGACCGGCGGTCGCCGGTTTCGGACTCACCGTTGCCGACGGTGAGTTTCTGGTGCTTGTGGGACCTTCCGGCTGCGGAAAGTCCACGACGTTAAGAATGGTGGCGGGACTTGAAATCCCGACGTCCGGTCACATTCTGATCGGCGGCAGAGACGTTACCCGCCTTCCTCCGAAAGACCGCGACATAGCGATGGTGTTCCAGAATTACGCGCTTTACCCTCACATGACCGTAGCCGAGAACATGTCCTTTGCGCTAAAATTGAGAGGTTTCACCAAAAGCGAAATCGAAAAGCGCGTTTCGGCGGCGGCGGAGACGCTGGGACTCACGCCTTACATGAAACGGCTCCCGAAAGCGCTTTCCGGCGGTCAGCGCCAGCGCGTGGCTCTGGGGCGGGCGATAGTGCGCGAGCCTGCGGTATTCCTTTTCGACGAGCCGCTCTCCAATCTTGACGCGAAAATGCGCGTCGAAATGCGCGCCGAAATAATCCGGCTCCACAACCGTCTCGGCGCGACGATGATCTACGTCACGCACGATCAGACCGAAGCGATGACGATGGGCGAGCGAATCGTCGTCATGAACGAAGGGCGTGTTCAGCAGGTGGCCAGACCGCTCGACCTCTACGAGCGTCCTGCGAACGAGTTCGTCGCCGGATTCATCGGAACTCCGCCTATGAACATTTTTCCCGCCGGTGTGTTTTCCGGGCGCAGAACCGGACTCCGGCCGGAACATATAGCGATCGCCGACGACGGATCCGGCGGATTGGAGGCCGAGGTCGATTTCGTCGAATCGCTCGGAAGCGAAACGCTCGTCCATGCGGTCTTCCGCGGCGTTCCGACGGTCGTGCGGCTTCCGGGTTTCGCCGGCCATCGACCGGGAGAGAAGATATATCTGCGTCCGGACACGGGCAAAATGGTCGAATTCGCCTAAATCCGACACGGGATCGACGGCCATCGCCGATTTGATCGAAAAAAGGAGAAAAGAATGATGATGATTCAGATGCTCTGTGCCGCCCTGCTGGCGGCGGCGACTTCGCCGGCGGTGGTTCCCGCCCCGCAGGAAATGAAGGTGAACGAAGGGACGTATTCGCTGAAGGCGGAAACGCTCGAACGGAAAGACTGCAGATACACGCTCGACAAGTCGCTGCCGAAGGAAGGCTACCGCCTTTCGATCACCGCCGGCGGCATAGCCGTCGCTTCGGCGGACGAGGCCGGGCGCTTCTACGCCGAACAGACGCTCCGTCAGCTCGGCGAAGCTAAGGACGGCAAGCTCTCGTATCCCCGCGTCGAAATCACCGACTTCCCCAACTTCGGCTGGCGCGGAGCGCTTCTGGACGAAGGCCGCCATTTCTTCGGCAAAGAGACGGTCAAGGGAATGATCGACCTTATGGCCTATCACAAGATGAACGTTCTGCACTGGCATCTGACCGAAGACCAGGGCTGGCGCATCGACATTCCCGGCATGCCGGAACTCGTGCAGTACGGCTCGTGGCGCAAGGAGTCGCCCTGCCACGGCGCCAAACTCAAGAGCTACGGCAACTTCCGCTACGAGAGTTCCGCGCTCAACGGCCAGAAGTACGGACCGTTCTACTACAGCGAGGCCGATCTGCGCGAGGTCGTCGCCTATGCCGCCGCCAGGCATATCCGCGTCGTGCCGGAAATCGACATTCCCGGTCACATGTGTTCGGCGATCGCGGCGTATCCGCACCTTACGTGTTTCCCGGAAAACGTCAAAGAGCGCTCGGCTCGCAGCGACTGGGGCATCTCCACCGACGTTCTCTGCATCGGCAACGACGAAACGGTCCGGTTCGTCGAGCGGGTGTTCGATTTCATCTGCGACGTGTTCCCGTCTGAGGTCATCCATATCGGCGGCGACGAATGTCCGCGCATCAACTGGGAGAAGTGCCCCAAATGCCGCGAGCGGATGAAAAAGGAAGGTTTCACCAAAGCCGGACAGCTGCAGGGATGGATCACGCGCCACATCGCCGTACATCTCGCAAAACGCGGCCGGCGCATCATGGGCTGGGACGAGATTCTCGCCGACGACGCGCCGAAAACGGCGATCGGACAGAGCTGGCGCACCCAGAGCGGCAACGGAGCCGGAACCGCGCTCGTCGGCGGCGCCGAGGCCGCCCGCCTCGGCTACGACATGGTCATGACGCCGCACACGGAAACGTACTACGATTATTATCAGGGCCTCACGGACGATCCGTTCCAGTATCCGGGCGGCATGATCCCGCTCAAACGCGCCTACGCTTTCGATCCCTGCGCGGGAGTCGTCCCCGAAGCGCGCAAACACATTCTCGGTTCGCAGGCTCAGATGTGGAGCGAGTACATCTGGAACGAATACGATCTCCAGTGGAAAATGTGGCCGCGCGCCTGCGCGATGGCGGAAACGCTCTGGACGAAGCCGGAAAAGAAGAATTTCGACTGTTTCATGAAGCGCATGGAAATCCACCGCAGGCGCCTCATCGGGATGGGCGTCAATTGCGCGCCGTTGCGCTAATATGGTATAATTTTCCCCAAATTTTCTAAACAGCCCCGAATAAGGGACAATAAGGAGCAAAACAACATGGCCAAAACGCCGAAAATCGCGAACGCAAAGGTGTTCGCCTGGGTCGACAAGTGGAACAAGATCTGCACGCCCGACAAGATCGTGGTCGTGACGGGTACGAAGAAAGAACACCTCGCAATCTGCGAGATGATGGTCAAGAACGGCCAGTTCATCAAGCTCAACGCGAAGAAGCGCCCCGAGTGCTATCTCGCCCGCTCGCACGCCAGCGACGTCGCCCGCGTCGAAGGCCGCACCTTCATCTGCTCCGAAAAGGAGATCAACGCCGGTCCCACCAACCATTGGGTCGATCCCAAGGTCATGAAGCCGCTCATGGAGAAGAGCTACAAGGGCTGCATGAAGGGCCGCACGATGTACGTCATCCCCTTCGCGATGGGCCCGATCGGCAACCCGATCACCCAGTACGGCATCGAGCTCACCGACTCCCCTTACGTCGTCGTCAACATGAACATCATGACCCGCACGGGCGACGCCGTCATGAAGCAGCTCGGCAAGGACGGCGATTTCATCCCCTGCATCCACTCCGTCGGCGCCCCGCTCAAGAAGGGTCAGAAGGACACCGCGTGGCCCTGCGCGAAGAACATCGAGGACAAGTTCATCACCCAGTTCCCCGATGACCGCGAAATCTGGTCGTTCGGTTCCGGTTACGGCGGCAACGCCCTTCTCGGCAAGAAGTGCTTCGCGCTCCGCATCGCCTCGAAGATGGCCAAGGATCAGGGCTGGATGGCGGAGCACATGCTCATCCTCACGCTCACGAGCCCCGAGAAGAAGCAGTATCACGTCACGGCGGCGTTCCCGTCCGCCTGCGGCAAGACGAACCTCGCGATGATGGAGCCCAAGCTCAAGGGCTGGAAACTTCAGACCATCGGCGACGACATCGCCTGGATCAAGCCCGGCGAAGACGGCCGTCTCTACGCCATCAACCCCGAGAACGGCTTCTTCGGCGTCGCTCCCGGCACCTCGATGGACTCCAACCCCAACGCGCTCAAGAGCTGCAAGAAGGGAACGATCTTCACGAACGTCGTCCTCACCCCCGACGGTGACATCTGGTGGGAAGACATGGGCGTCAAGGCTCCGAAGGAAGGCGTCGACTGGCAGGGCAATCCGTGCTACGTCTGCAAGGACGACCCCTACCGCATGGGTCCGAAGCCGGGCATGACCAAGAAGGAGATCAAGGAATCCGGCTACGTCGCCGCGCACAAGAACTCGCGCTTCACGGCTCCCGCCGAGAACTGCCCCGTGCTCGACAAGGCCGGCTTCAACGGTCTCTACAACAAGAAGCCCACGGGAGTGCCGATCGACGCGATCCTCTTCGGCGGCCGCCGTCCTTCGACGATCCCGCTGGTGAACGAGGCCAAGAGCTGGACGCACGGCGTCTTCATGGGCTCCGCCGCGGGCAGCGAAGTCACCGCCGCGGTCATCTCCGACCAGATCGGCCAGGTCCGCCGCGACCCGATGGCGATGCTTCCGTTCTTCGGCTACAACGTCGCCGACTACTTCCAGCACTGGCTCGAGATGGAGCGCACCTCCGCCGACGCGTCCAAGCTTCCGAAGATCTACTTCGTCAACTGGTTCCGCAAGGGCGACGACGGACGCTTCATGTGGCCGGGCTTCGGCGACAACAGCCGCGTGCTCAAGTGGATCTGCGAGCGCATCGACGGCAAGGTCAAGGCCGCCAAGACGGCGATCGGCAACCTCCCGCTCGAGAAGGACATCGACCTTTCGAACAACGAGGGCAAGTTCAAAGTCGTTCCCGCCGACCTCAAGGAGATCCTCAAGGTCGACAAGGCCGGCTGGATCAAGGAAATCGAGACCATCGGCAAGAGCTACGACGAGTACGACGCCAAGGCGTCCAAGGACTCCAAGGTCGTCTCCAAGACCGCCAAGCGCGTCCCGAAGGCTCTGCGCGACGTTCTCGCCGACGTCACGGCCGAACTCGCGAAGTAAACGTCGGTTTTACGCGTGACAAAACAAAGGCGCCGCTTTACCGCGGCGCCTTTGTTTTTCCTTTCTTCCGTAAGACTATTGCAGAAACAACGCGAGATTGGCGCAGGCTACGGCATCGTAGAGCGCATCGTGCCAGGTACGTCCGTCCAATCGCGGAACCTGGCCGAAAATTCCGCACAGATCGCCGAGAGCGTAGCTCGGCAGCCCGGGATACACCGCCTTCGCGAGCCTGAGCGTGTCCACCCACGGCCCCCACTTCGTGAGCGGAGCGACCTTGCGCAGAATCGTCCGCTCGGTGGCGATATTGTGCGCCACCAGCCGGCGCCCGGCAAGCATCGGATACCATTCGCCCCATTGCGCCATCATGGTTTCGGCGTCGGGGGTTATTTCGGTTCCGAAAAAGAATTCCCTCGTTTCGACGATTTCGCCGTCACGCACCACGGCAATTCCAAGCTGCCACGGATCGTTGGACGCGCCGCGGATAAAACCGGTCGTTTCGAAATCTATGGCGGCGAATTCGATCATCGTCTCCGCCGTCTAGTGCCGCGATATGCGAAAAGCGCCAGAACAAACGCAAAACCCGCCAGCAGGATTTTGCCCCAGACTTCCACTTTTTCCATGAGTTCGCGCAGCCACCGCGGAGCGGGCGCGTCTCCCGGAAGCATCTCATGGGGTATTTTCCAGAACTGGAAAGACGCCGCGACCGCGAACAGGAGAATCGACATGCAGATTATGAGCGGCCAGTTGCGGCGCGTTTTTCTCCGCGTGCTCCTCGGCAGGGCGATCTTGCCGGAAGCGGTGCGCGGAAACGGTTTATTCCTGCAGACCACACGCTTGACGCGCATATAGACGGGCAGCGAAGAATTCAGCGAACTTATCGCGCTGTGAACCTCTCCTTCCGGGCGTTCGGAATAAATCTCCGCGATTATCTCGCGCTTCTCGCCGTCCCCCCGGACGACGACCTCCCTAACCGCGGGATACATGAGAATCTTCGCTTCCAGTTCCTCGGGGGCGACTTTCTTGCCCGATGAAAGCACGATGGTCCGCGACGCCCTGCCGGTTATCCACACTCTGCCGCCGGAATCGATTCTGCCGATGTCGCCGGTGCGGAACCATCCGTCGGCATCCTTCACCGCGGCCGTAAGTTCCGGCTCCCGATAGTACCCTATGAAGACATTCGGTCCGCGGATCATCAGTTCGCCGTCGCCGGAAACTTTCGTCTCAACTTCTTCAAGGGCGCAGACCTCGCCGGCGCTGCCGATTTCCGTCTCTTTCGAAAAATCCGACAGCGAATACAGCGCCGTGGTTTCTGTAAGCCCGTATGCGGCAAGCACCTTGATTCCGAGCTCCGACAGCCTTTCCGCGGTTCTCGGAGACATCGGCGCGCCGCCTGTGCAGATCCACCTGACGCAGAGCGCGTCAACGCCGTCGAGCCCGCGGCGGCGTTCCATCTTCGCGGCGAGTATGTCCGCAAGCGCCGGAACCATGAATATGAAATCCGCGCGAAAGCGCTCGGCCGCATCGTAAAGACGCCGGTAATCCGGGCACACTCCCAGAGACACCCCGGCGGCAAGCATCGCATAGGCGGCGCAGATTCCGAAAATATGCTGCACCGGCAGAAGCATCAGCGAACGTTCGCCGCCGCGCATCGGGATCCGCGCATGCACATTCCGGCAGAAGCATTCAATCCCCCCGACGGTCAGCTCCACCCCGCGCGGCTCGGATGTCGTGCCGGAGGTGAACATGATCATCGAGGTCTTTTCCGTATCGGGCGGCGGCAGTTCGAAAACCCCTTTCTCGCCGCCGGCAAGCGCCTCGCGGGCGCGGCTCAAAAGTTCGTCCGACCTGAAAGATCCGAAGCCGCCAAGCGTCAGATCCGGAAGCAGTTGATGAACCTTGAGCGCCTTTTCTTCATACAGCGAGGAATACCCCAGCGTTTTCGCCCCGACGCGCTTCAACCGCGCCGCCGTCTCTTCGGCCGAAAGATTTATGTCCACCGGAATGACGCAGACCCCGGAAAACAGACAGGCCGCATGGGCGGTGATCCATTCGTAGGAATTCTCCCCCATGAGCCCGATGACCGCGCCCGGCGAATATCTGCGGATGACCCACGACACCGCAGAGATGTCATCCGCGAACCGCCGCCATGAAATCGGCAGCGACCGGTCGCCGGCGGCGATCATAAACGCCGCCTCGTCCGGACGCTCCCGCAGATTGCGCTGGAATGCCTCAAAGAGCATTTTCAGACCGGATATTTCTCGCCGCCCGACCCGTAGAGTTCATGCGCCTGAAGAATCGCGAGCAGCGCGAAGGCGGCAAGCATCATCTCCCCTCCCTCCTCGAAAGCCGTGCACGCCGAAGAAGCGCGGGCGGAAATGTCGGCGCCATCTCCGATCGTGTGCCGGTACCACGCGGGCAGCCGGTCGCAGATCTGCACCATCACCCCGGACGCTCCCATGCAGCCGATCGTCCACGCCACCGGATGGAGTCTGAACACCCCTTTGACGAACTTCACCGCATAGGCGGCGAAGAGCGCGGCGAACACGCCGAAAAAGAGGACGAAATAGGAAATCACCATCAGTTTCGCGCCGATCGGGATTCCGCCCCTCGTCAAGAAACGCATCTTGAACGGAGTGCCGCGGAAATTGGCGACCGTATCGGGATACACGGACGAAAGAACCGCGATATGAAGATCGAGTTCCTTGCAGACCGCCATCACCGCCACGCAGGACACCGCCAGACACAACAGGGATCTGCGGAGCGCGGAGCCGCCGAACGGACAGGCGAGCCACACGAGCGGAACTATGAGCGCGTAGAACGGAATCGTGAGAATTTCGAAAAACGACCTGCCGTCGGCATCGAACGCGCCGCGGAGCGCCGCCGGTTCCATCACCGCCCAGACGCAGGCGAGGACAAGAAGCGACAGCACATAGACCGCCGGAGCGAGAAGCCACGATTTTCTGGATGCGAGCAGATTCATTTAACCACCTCCGCGACAATGCTTTCAAGCTGTTTTTCTATGACATCCATCGAAAGATGCCGTTCAAAGAATTCCCGCGCCGCCGAAAAATACTCTTCGCGGTTCTCCCAGTCGTCGCGGTATTCGACGACGGCCTTCACTATCGCCGCGGCATCGCCCGGCGGCACAAACTTGATCGCCCTGCATCCACTTGCCTCGGGCGGATAGCCGGTGCAGAATTCGTTGACCGTCGGACGGCAGCAGGCCATGCATTCATAGACCTTGTTGCCGATGACTCTCGCGGCCTTGGCGGTCGTCCCGAAAACCCCGAGCACGACGTCATGATCGCAGATGACCCGCGGCACCTCGGTATAAGGGACCTTGTCGAGGAAGGTGATGTTGGTTATCCCCGCGGCCTTCGCCTCGGTCGCCGCCTTGTACGCCCCCCAGCCGAGAAAATCCCAGTGGATACCCATGCCCTGTGTCATGCGCGCCGCCTCGACGATGTGTTCGGTGCCGTGGAGCGGCAGATACGCGCCGTGGTAGAGAACTCTGAAATCTCCCGCGTGCGGCGGCTGCGGAGGCTGCGGTCTGAACACCTGCTCGTCGGTGCCGGTGAGAAGAACGCGCAGTTTCTCTCGCGGCACCTTGAGATACTTCTCGCAGAAATCGACGTGGCAGCTCGTGTCCCAGCAGACGAGATCGGGCATCGCCATAAGCCTGCGCTCACGCTCGAGCAGCCGCTTCGCCCGCGGCTCTTCCGCCTTCCATTTCTTCTGCTCGAGAACCTTCTTGTCCCACGCCGAAATCATCGGATCGAAAACGACCGGAATCCCGCGCCTGTGCGCCCAGCGGCAGGCCGCGGCGATATCGCGCTGTCTGGCGACCGGCACCCAGACGAGATCGGGTTTCGGTTTCGACGAAAGGCGGCGGAAAAACGCCTCGACGTCGCCGAAACGCGGCGAGATCCTGACAAAGAAGAAATCCACCTCCCAGCCGAGTTTCCTGAAAAGTGAAATGTAGACGCGGTTGCGCGAATACCCCGGATCGAAGCGTCCCCACCACAGAACGCGCTTTTTCACTCCTTCACTCACCATACGAGATCCTCCGCCCGGAACACCGGCCCTTCGATGCAGCATCTTGAATTACCGCGGACGGTCTTCTGAATGCAGGCGAAGCACGCGCCGACGCCGCAGATCATATGGCGGTCGACGGAAATCCATCCCGGCACTCCGAGAGAAAGCGCACGCTCCGTGACCGCTTTCAGAAGCCCGTCGGGTCCGCAGGTGAAAAGCTCGAAAGCCTTTCCCTCCTGACGGAGTTTCAACACCTCCCCGTCGAGCGGGGCCACCACGAAGCCCTTGACTCCGGCAGAACCGTCGTTCGTGGCGGCAAAGACCTTTACGCCGAGTTTTTCAAATCTCTCAAGCTCCAGAAGATCATCCTTGGTGCGTCCGCCGACGAACAGGATGCTCTCAAGACCGAGCGCGGCGCGGCGCTTGGCGAGAAAATAAAGCGGCGCGACCCCGAAACCGCCGCCGACGAGAAGCGCGGCGGCTTTGCTTCCGACGGGAAAACCGTGTCCGAGAGGACCTTCCACCATCACCGGTTCGCCCGCCTTGGCGTCCGCGAGCGCGGACGAACCGCGCCCGACCGACTTGTACAGGACGCTCAGTTTCCCGTCCTCGGCGTCCAGAACGCTGAACGGACGGCGCAGCGCGCTCGGTTCGAGCGAAGGAACCTTCACATGCACGAATTGCCCGGGTTCCACCTCCGATACTATTTTAGGCGCGTCCAGAACCATCAGATGGTATCCGTTGCCGATATCGACGTTCTCGATTATCACCGTTTTCTCGTCATATAGCATATATGCGTCCTTCAGTTATCGCGCCGCAAGACGCTGGGGAACCGTCTTGAGCGAGCGCCACATATCCTGTTTGATTTTTTTGACCGCCGGAGTCTCCACGCCGAAACGCAGGATGTATTCGGGCGAATTCGAAACGAGCACATCCGCGCCCGCTTCCGATCGGAGCCACTGCCCAGGAGCGCCGCGCAGCTGCGGAAAAAACTTTTTGAGCGCGAACGAGCCGAGCACCACGTACACTTTCGCCGCCGGAAGCGGCGCTTCGACGACGATCGGCGCCGTCTCCGGGGTGCGCTTGAGACCATCCACGATCCTGGACATCATTTCCGCGCCCTTCTCGCTCAGTTTCCGGTCGTGCAGGAATACGAAATCGTAGACGGACCGGTCCGCGGCGCGGGACACCGTCGCCTCCGGCGTCGCAACCGCCCGCGCACGGGCATCGGCCGGCGATGACGGAGACGCCGGCGTTTCCGTCCGCGGCGGCGGCAAAGGCGCAAGCAGCGAGCGTTCACACTCCACAGTGCGAACGCCAAGCTCGCGCTCGAGTTCAAGCGCGGCTTCGATGCCGGTCAGAACCGCATCCAATCCCGTCAATACGTTGTCGTCCACTTTTGCGATTATACCATATTCGCTTTACGTTTGCGGCTTTGCGGCGCCGGCGCGGTCCATCACAGAAAACGGGCGGTCTGCGAACGGGAGCATTTCTTCACCTCGCGGATCGGTCCCTCGCACACGAGCTCGCCGCCGTTCACGCCGCCGCCGGGGCCGAGATCGATTATCCAGTCGGCGCACTTCATGACATCGACGTTGTGCTCGATCACCACGATCGTGTTGCCCTGATCGCGCAGTTTGAGCAGCAGTTTCATCAGTTTGGCGACATCGTCGAAATGCAGACCGGTCGTCGGCTCGTCCAGAAGATAGAGCGTCTTGCCGGTCGAACGGCGAGAAAGTTCGGTCGCAAGCTTTATGCGCTGCGCCTCGCCGCCGGAGAGCGTGGTCGCGCTCTGGCCGAGAGCGAGATACCCGAGCCCCACGTCGACGAGCGTCTTGAGTTTGCGCGAAAGCGACGGCACCTTGGCGAAAAACGAATACGCCTCGGAAACCGTCATCTCCAGCACGTCGGCGATCGTCCGGCCGCCGTAAGTCACTTCAAGCGTTTCGGAGTTGAAGCGCCTGCCGCCGCACTGTTCGCAGGTCACGTACACGTCCGGCAGAAACGACATCTCGAGTTTTCTCACTCCGTCTCCGCCGCAGACTTCGCAGCGTCCGCCTTTGACGTTGAACGAAAATCTCCCCGGCGTGTAGCCGCGCGCCCTCGCCGCCTCGGTCTTCGAGAACAGCTCGCGTATCTCCGAGAAGAATCCGACGTAGGTCGCCGGATTGGAGCGCGGCGTCCTGCCTATCGGCGACTGGTCGATTTCGATCATCTTGTCGAAGTGTTCCATTCCGGTTATTCTGCGGTGTCTGCCGCATTTCACTTTGGAGCCGTGAAAATGCTTCATGAGCGCGGGCTTGAGCGTTTCGTCGACAAGCGTCGACTTGCCCGAACCGGAGACGCCGCTCACCACCGTGAACGAACCTACCGGTATGCGCGCGGTGATGTTCTTCAGGTTGTGCTCCGAAGCGCCGTGGACGGTGAGGAAATGTTGGAATGTTCGAATGTTTGAATGTTCGAATGTTTGAATGGATTTGCGGCCCGTCAGATAGTCGGCGGTCAGAGTGTCCGACTTTAAAAGCCCCGCATAATCGCCCTGATAGACGAGCCTGCCGCCTTCCCGTCCGGCACCGGGTCCGAGATCGACGATATGGTCGGCCGTGCGCATCATCTCCGCGTCGTGCTCGACGATGACGACCGTGTTGCCGCGCTCGCGCAGACCTTTGAGCGTCGCGATGAGCCGCTCGTTGTCGCGCGGATGCAGGCCGATCGTCGGCTCGTCGAGCACGTAGAGAACGCCGGTAAGTCCGCTGCCGATCTGGGTCGCGAGCCGGATGCGCTGCATCTCGCCGCCGGAGAGCGTCCCCGACGGGCGGTCGAGCGAGAGGTAGTCGAGCCCGACATCGACCAGAAATTCGAGCCGCCGCGTTATTTCCTTGAGCACTTCCTCCATCGGCGATCCTTCCTCGCGGATCGACCCGAAAAACGCATGCGCCTCTTTGACCGGCATCGCCATCACTTCGACGATGGTTCTGCCCGCGACTTTCGCGGAGCGCGATTCCGGCCGGAGCCGCGCCCCGTGGCAGTCCGGACAGGTGCGGAAATTGCGGTAGACCTCGAGCTTGGCGCGCGCCTCGTCGTCTGACGCCTCCTCGAGCCGGCGCGTAAGCGTGGCGAGCACGCCTTCAAACGGCTTGTCGACATTGCGCCATGGCAGCACGAGGTCGTCTTTGAAGCCGTGCATCAGACCTTTGCGGAACGCGGCCGGAAGTTCCCCGTACGGCGTCGTCAGTTTGACCTTGTACTGCTTGGCGATCTGCTCCAGGAGCGCGTTGTAGTACATGATCGCGTTATGTCCGGCGCGCCGCCACGGATGGATGCACTCGAAGAGCGCGAGCGTCTTGTCGGGGACGACCAGATCCTCATCGAAATAGTAAAGCTGCCCCAGCCCCGCGCAGGTCGGGCAGGCGCCGAACGGCGAATTGAAAGAGAACGACCGCGGCTTGAGCTCTTCGAACGAAATGCCGCATTCGATACAGGCGTTCAGTTCCGAAAACGTAAGTTCCTCTCCGCCGACAATCCCCAGATACATCACCCCGCTTCCGGTTTTGAGGGCGAGTTCCACCGAATCCGTAAGCCGCGTCCGGTCGCACGGCAGCACGAGCCGGTCGACCACGACATCGATGTCGTGGGATTTTTTTCTGTCGAGTTCCGGCGGTTCGTCGAGCATCGCGCTTTCGCCGTCGACGCGCACCCGGACGAAACCGTTGCGCCTGAGCGCGGCGAAAACGTCTTCGTGCCGTCCCTTCCTGCCTTTGACGACCGGCGCGCAGATTATAGCCTTGCCCTCCATGGGCATGATCGAATCGACTATCTGCTCCGCCGACTGTTTCGTCACCTTCCTGCCGCACTTCGGGCAGTGGGCGACCGCGGAATTTCCGTACAGCAGACGCAGGTAGTCGTGGATCTCCGTGACGGTGGCGACGATCGAGCGCGGATTACCGCCGGAGGTGTGCTGTTCGATGGAGATCGCCGGGGACAGACCCTCTATTTTGTCCACTTTCGGCTTCTGCAGCTGATCGAGAAACTGCCGCGCGTATGCCGAGAGCGATTCGACGTACCGGCGCTGGCCTTCGGCGTAGAGGGTGTCGAAAGCGAGCGACGATTTGCCGCTCCCGGAAAGCCCGGTGACGACCGTAAGGGAGTTGCGCGGAATCTTAACGTCAATCCCTTTGAGATTGTGCGTCCGCGCATTGAAAATTTCTATATCCGACATCGACACGGACGCCTCCTTCGGCCGCGGCGCAGAAACGCCGCGGCGGACTGCAGCGGATCAACCGGCGTATTTGCGCACGATCGCCTCGTATTCTTCGGCCTGCGCCTCCATCGACTCGACCATTTTGAGCTGGGTGCGGCAGCGGACGAGATTGTGATCTTCGTAGGCGGTGCGGAAATACGTATCCCCGGCGAGATAATCGGCAAGGAAGCGGATTCCGATCGTCAGCGTGATGAGTCGGCCGGAAAACGCCAGAAGCGATTTCTCGGTCTCGGTCAGAAACTTCGCCTGCGCGAGATAACCTTTGACGAGAGCCTCGAAATATTCCTTCTTGGAATAGACCTTTGAAAGATCCTTCTCGTCCTCGGCCGCCGCCGCGGTCGAAGTGCGCACCATGTCGCCGAAATCGTAAAGCGCCGAGCCGGGCATGGTGGTATCGAGGTCGATGACCACGTTGGTGCCGTCTCCGGCGAGCATCACGTTGTTGATCTTGGTGTCGTTGTGGGTGATGCGCTCGGGGATTTCTCCCTCGGCCATCATGGTCACGATCTTCGCGGCTTCCTCCCGGCGCGCGTCGATGAAGGCGAGTTCCGCCGCCACCGACGATTTGCGTCCCTTGACGTCGGCCGCCGCCGCCTCGTCGAGCTGGCGCAAACGGTCGACCGTGTCGTGGAATTTCGGAATGATGTCGCCGAGACGCGGCTCTGGCAGATCGGCGAGATCGTTCTGGAATTTCGCGAACGCGCCGGCGGCAAGCTCGGCCTCGGCCGGGTTCGTGACGAGATCGACCGATTTGTATCCCTCGAGAAAGGCGTAAAGACGCCAGGGATTTTCGTAGCCGACGACCTCAAGCGACCTGATGCCCTTGGCCTTCAGATGCGCGGTCACGCGCATGACATTGGACTTGAGCGTATCGGGCGGGAAAATGTCGGTGTTGACGCGCTGAAGTATGTACCTGACGCCGCGCGCGGTCTCCACCTTGAAAGTGTCGTTGATATGCCCCGAACCGTAGCGCGAAACATCGGTCTGATCGGTAACCCCCATCGAAGCGAGCGCCGAGGCGAGTTCTTCCTGCGAATAGTTGCGATTGCTCATATTTGCTCCTTTAGATTTTCTTCAGCAGATCGTTGCGGTAGAGGGCGCGGACGGCGTCGCAATCGAGCGTATGCCCGGCGCGGTACGAAACCACCGTTCCGGCGAAACGGTCGCTCCCGGCAAGCGACAGCGCCGCCATCAGATCGAGAGTGGCGCGGTGCCACACCGGTTCGAGGAACTTCCCTTCGTGCGCGAACCGGGGCTCGGTGTAGTAGCGCTTCGGTCCGTGAATCAGAATGTTACGGTCGTTGTAGCCCCAGTTGCGGGTGGCGGCGAAAAGTTTGCCGACTGTCTTCGCGAGAATATACTGGCGGTGGGTGGCGTTGGTGCGGGCGAACGATGCATAGCGGAACGTATCGGCGGTGACATCGAAGAGCACCCGTTGCCGTCCGATTATCGTATCCCATGAAATCGCGCAATCGATGCGCAGATTGCGCTGGCCGTCCTCTGCCGGCAGAAAAAGCAGAAAGTCCCCGCGGCTCCCTCCGAATGCAACCGGCTCCTTCACGGTCACATAGGATGCGTCCGCCTCCGTATCGACGATTCCGGCCTTGTCCATGGCCTCCACCAGCGGCAGCGACGACTGGTCGAAAAGCGGCGGATCGCCGCTGTTGACTTTAAGCAGCACATCGTCGACTCCCAGTCCGGCCTTCAGCGCCACGATGTGTTCCACCATGCGCAGATAGTTGTGCGGCGAGCCGGAACGCAGAACCAGATTCTGCGCGCTCGTCCACAGATTCGAAATATCGACGAAGGTGTCGAGCTGCTCCGGAAGGTCCATCCTGCGGATCCACCATCCCGGGCGGCTGCTCGGCGCGAAAGTGAGCGTCTGCTTTTCGCTGCCCTTAAATGTTCCGATGCCCGCGACCGACACTTCCCTTTCTATCGTTCGGCGCTTCACCGGGAAAGGAGAAGAACGGTCCGCGGCAAGACGGATCTCGTCGATCTCCTGTCCGGCGAAACGTTCATAGGCCGCGGCTATTCTGGCCGAACTTCCGAATACAACCTTTCCGATTCTGTAGCGCTCCATATCGCCTCCTGCTGCCGCCCGGACGGACGGCGGCGGAACTTATTTTTTCTTGGCGGGCGCCGGATTCACCGGAGTCTCCTTCACGAGTTCGACGATTCTCGCCGTGATTTCGGGATTGGCCCTGAGATATTCGATCGTGGCGAGCGAACCCTGCGCGAGCTGCTCCGTGCCGAAACCGATCCAGCTGCCGCGCTTCTCGCAGACGCCGCGGGCGAGCGCCGCGTCCAGAACCGAACCTTCGTAGGAAATGCCGCAGGTGTAGAGGATATCGAACTCGGCCTCGGTGAAAGGCGGCGCGACCTTGTTCTTCACGACCTTGACGCGCGTGCGGTTGCCGACGACCTGACCGGCCGTGTTCTTGATCGCGCCGATGCGCTGAACCTGCAGACGGCACGAGCAGTAGAACTTGAGCGCCTTGCCGCCGGGCGTGGTCTCCGGATTGCCGAACATGACGCCGATCTTCTCGCGCACCTGATTGGTGAAGATGAGCAGCGTTTTCGTCTGGGCGATGGTCGCCGTAAGCTTGCGCATCGCCTGCGACATGAGCCGCGCCTGAAGTCCCATATGGCTATCGCCCATGTTGCCGTCGATCTCCGCCTGCGGAGTGAGCGCCGCGACGGAATCGACCACGACGACATCGAGCGCGCCGGACTTGACGAGCTGTTCGCAGATGGTGAGCGCCTCCTCGCCGCTGTTGGGCTGGGAAACGATGAGCTCATCGAGATCGACGCCGATCTTCTTGGCGTACTGCGGATCGAGCGCGTGTTCGGCGTCGATGAACGCGGCGACGCCGCCCGCCTTCTGGGCGTTGGCGACGACGTGCAGGGCGAGAGTCGTCTTGCCGGAAGACTCCTGTCCATAGCACTCGACGATTCTGCCGCGCGGAAGACCGCCCACCCCGAGCGCCAGATCGAGCGAAAGCGCGCCCGTGGAGATTACCGGAATCTCCTTCACATCCTGATCGCCGAGACGCATGATCGACATCTCGCCGAACTCCTTGCGGATCTGGCTCATGACCGCATCAAGCGCGGTATTGCCCTTCTTCACTTCTGCCTTCTTTTCTGCCATGGTGCAAATCCCTCCTTTTGAATTTTACTCGCTCAGCA
Organism: Kiritimatiellia bacterium; assembly: GCA_017508315.1. Lineage (GTDB taxonomy): Bacteria > Verrucomicrobiota > Kiritimatiellia > RFP12 > UBA1067 > UBA1067. The sequence continues at coordinate 19,171 of JAFVZE010000332.1, forward strand.
CGCCGGGTTCCGCGACCGCCTTCCAGAACATCGCCCCGCCCGCGTCTTCGACCTTGAAAATGAACTCGCCGTCAGCCTCGGCCTGGAAATTGGTGACCGGTTCGCAGATACCCTCGCCGACGGTGAAACCGCCCGCGAGCGAATTGGTGGCGTAGAGTTTGTACCAGCAGCCGCGGACAAGATTGGTGAGCGTGAGATTCCACTCGCCGGCGGTCTTGTCGAGAACGATCGACCTGAACGCTATGGGATCAGGGTTCACCTCGATCTCGACCACATTGTCCGGAATGTCGCCGACGCAACCCCAGACCGCGCCGCTCGCATCGGTAAAGGAGCCGTCGGCGGCGATCGCCGTGGACCATACCATGGCGGTGTCGGAGGCGTTGGTGATCGCCACGCCGTAAGCGCCGAGCTCGCTGTTGCGGAAATTCGCCGCCGAGTTGGTGAGCGAATCATAGGAAAGATCGCACCGCACCCTGGCGAAGAGCATGGGATCGGCGCTCGAACCGCCGACGCAGCCGATTTCATCGGCTATGACATCCTCGACCATCAGCAGCCCGCCGTCGATCCTGAAGAGACTTTCGCCGGAAAGGACGATGTTCGTAAGCGCCAGCGAACCGGAGATGACGATCGTACCGCCCGAAACGGCCTGCCTGCCGACGCCGACATCCGATGAAAGCCGTACCTCCGCGTTCGTCACGGCGACCTCGCTCCCCAGAACGTCGCTGCGGAGCATCTCGAGCGTCGTTCCGTCTTTGAGAACCGCGCCGACGGCATCGGCGACGGTCCAGTAATATACCGGTTCTTCGCCGGGAGCGGTCAACCTCACGAACGCGTATTCGACGAAGTCGCCGGGAACGATCCCGCCATCGCCTTCGTCTTCACCCCAGACCAGACTCTTCCTGTCGCCGGAAATCGAAGCGACCAGTCCGGGATCGGCGTCGTTCCTGAACGATACGGCGCCGCGCGCGACCATTGCAAGTTCCTCTCCGGGAAGCGGTTCTTCGATTTCGGCGAACGAAGCTCCGTCCTTGTTGTACGCTGCGGCCGAGGAAGTTGTGCCGTAGCGGACTCCCGCCGAGCCGGAAACCGCGCCGACGACCTTTATTTTCGAAGTTCCGTAGGCGGCATAAATGTTGTTGGGCTCGGACTGATTGTACTTGTGATTGCCGGAAATATCGATTTCACCCTTGAGATTGAGCCGGGCGTTCTTGTTGAGATAGATACCGCCGCCGTTGCCGCCTGCCGTGCAGCCGACGATGGAACCGCCGAAGAAATTGAGCGTCGCCCCGATACCGACATAAACGCCGCCGCCGTTGCCGTTGCCCACGAAACCGCAATCGGCGATGGCGATTCCGGGACCGAGCGTCGCCTCTCCTTTGAGGATCGCCACCGCGCCGGAGTATGTGTTGGTACCCACGGCTCCGGCGATGGAAACGCCGTTACTCAGCACCAGTTCGCCCCCGTCGACCAGGAAAAGCGAATTGCCCTTGAAACCCTCGAATCCCACGCCCTGAACGGAAAGAGTTCCGTTGGTCACCGTGAACGATGCCGGATCGGCGAGCGTGAGTTTCGCATCGTTTTCGCCGCGGATCGAAATATCCGAACCGACAACAACGGGAACCGACAGCTTCCCGGATTTGCGGATGACGATTTCAGCTCCGTCTTCCAGTTCCCCCGCCTCGAGATCGGCCGCGAAAGCGAGCATCAGGCGATCTATGCGCGCGGAAGTGTTGGTATTGCCGTCCGCATCGACGTAGTAGCAGGAGCATTCGCCGAAAGGAACCGGCATCTCCGCCCACTTCAGCGCGAAGGGCGCCGCAGCGCCTTCAACCGCGCCGCGGATCTCCCCCGTATCGTCGTTGAAGTTCGCGATTTTCGCCGCAGACACGGCGGCATCTTCGGCCGAAAGCCCGTCAAGCGAGCCGAACACCTTGCCGATTCCTTCCGCCGCGGCGCAATCCACGGAAAAGCCGAAGGCAAGAGCGCCGGAAACCGCCAGCCCCGCCGCATCGGCCGTTTTCACCGCCGGCGCGTTTTCGGCGACGCCGAAATCGACACCGCCGCCGACCGTCAGTTTTCCGCCCGCGGCGACTTCAACGGCGGTAGCGTCAGAGGCCGCAAAGACGACATTGGAAAAAACAAGACTTCCATTTTCGGCGACGGCAATCGACGCGCCGGCCAGGCGTGAAACGACGGTCTCGGCAGGATCGGCGGCGACGGAGGTGACGACACAGCTGAAATCGACGGTAAAGCGCTTTTCAAGAGCGATCTTTTCAAGGATCTCGATCACGGGGATTTCGTCTCCGTCCGAAATGGCCTTGGCGGCGGAGAACGCCTTGTCGAGCGTCGGGAAGACATCAGCTCCGATTCTGGCCGCCGGAGGCGCAAGGACAAGGTCATTTCCCCAGGAGTTGCCGACCGAGGACGACGAAGCGATCACATAAGCATCGCTTCCGGTCGACTTGGCCAGCGCGACGGGATTGCCCTCCGCAATGAGCGTCTCATCTTCCGACGTCGCCCGAACCACATAGGTGGTTCCGCCGGGAACGGTAAAGGCGTAAACGCCGTATTCGTCGGTGGAAGTCTGCAACACGGAATCTCCGCCCTTCAGAGAAACCTTCGCCCCCTTGACCGGCGCGCCGTTGTGATCGACAACGCGACCCGAGAAGATCTCAAGCCCGGACGCTTCCGTGAACACGTTGAACGTGGCTCCGCCGAGGTAACAGTATTCCGTGGCGGAGGAATCGTAATACGCACCGGTTTCGGCGGTATTGATATCGGGAATGTTGTACCACATATCGTCACTGCCGCCCCAGCCCATGTTGATATGGACAAACGCGACCTCGGCGCCGTCGATCGATTTGAAACCGTACCCGTCGGCGACGACCGCATGCCCGGCCCAGTGATCGATTTCGCCGAAATGTCCGGCCGTGTACCCGTAGATCGCGAGCTGAACCGGAATTTTGGCGTCGAGGTTGGCGTATATGACGCGTTTGCGGAGCGAAAGATCGTGCAGACCGCCCTTGCCGTTCGCATAAGTTGTCCCGTTCCAGAACGTGTATGCGTTGGCATAACCGAAACTCTCGCGCATCATTCCGGCCACGGCATCCGGCTGGGCGCCCGTACTTGCCGAAGAATAATCGCTGCCGAGCGCAACGCCGATATCGTAGGTAAGGTGCCCTATCGCCTCTCGCTCGGTCTCGGTAGCCGACAACATGGGATCGAGCTTCATGTTGGCCCAATCGTACACTCCGCCGATCGTCGAAAGTCTCTTGTCCGTTCCGGAAACCCCGCAGACGAATTCGGCCGAAGGCATCTCCGCCGTCGGGAACGTGAAATAGCGCATCACCTGCGCCGCCGCCGTCGCGGTACACCCGCAGGGCGCATTGTCAGGCGTATAATAGTTGAAGCACACGCCGCCGCCGGCGGTCTGCTGGCTCCACTTCGACTTTATCAACGGTTCTACACGGACATCGGAAACCGATGATACCGGTTTAGCGGAGGAAACCGCGCCACCCGCCGTTGCAGTTGCGGAAGAGACCGGCTCGGAAGAAAGTAACGCCGCCCATTTCGCTTCCGCTTCAGAAACAGCCGCAGATGTCGCCCCTGCACCGGCGGAACTTGTCGCCGACGAACGCGCCCCGGCGATGCGGGAACGCAGCCACGCGTCCTTTTTCAGCAGATCGGTAACCGGGCTGTTTTCGGAAAGGTCGAGCTCGTTCGAGGAAAACGCGACGATCGGTTCGAATTCGGTATCGCAGGACGTAACCACCACGCCCCCGTCCGCGAACGGAACAACGTGAAAGACCACATCGTCGTGAACCGCGACCGTCCGCAAACGCGACATGTCCACCGACGACCCCAACCGCGCTCCGAGAGCATCACCGGACTTCGCCCACGCCGCCGCGGCCGATGCCGCCTGCGATTGCGAAACGGGAACTGCCTGCGCCGCACCAAACGCAAACGCAAGCAACGCGAGGAACAGAGTTGCTTTATTTTTCATTTTATTCTCCACAGTCAAAATTCGTCTCTAATTATACCAATTTACCGACATGAAATACAACCCCGGCGGGCGGCTATTGAACGATCCGGTTGGTTATGGCGCGTTTGAGCGTGAGCGGATCGGAATAGGCGATTCCGGAATCGGCCGGAAGCCCGAAAGCAAGGCGCGTCACCTTCACTCCCGTACCTTTGAGAAGTTCGGCGATATATCCGGCGGTGGCATCGCCGTCCATGTCGGTGGACAGAGCCAGCAGAACCTCGCCGACACCCTCGCGAACCACGCGGTCCTGCAGTTCGGCAAGACGCAACTTGCCCGGTCCCATTTTCCGCGCCGGCGAAAGTTTGCCGCCCAGAGCGTGGTAGCGTCCGCGGAAA
>JAFVZE010000333.1 GCA_017508315.1 Kiritimatiellia bacterium
GATGGATGGCGCGATTCTCGTCGTCTCGGCCGTCGACGGCCCGATGCCGCAGACCCGCGAGCACGTTCTTCTCGCCCGTCAGGTCGGCGTTCCGAAGATCGTCGTCTTCCTCAACAAGTGCGACCTCGTCGAGGACGCTGAAATGCTCGACCTCGTCGAGATGGAAGTGCGTGAGCTCCTTTCCAAGTACGATTACGACGGCGACAACGCCCCCGTGATCCGCGGCGCCGCCTATCCCGCGACCCAGGCTTCCTCCAAGGAAGACGCGGCCTGCAACTGCATCACCGAGCTCATGGACGCTCTCGACAGCTACATCCCCGAGCCGGAGCGCGCTCTTGACCAGCCTTTCCTCATGCCGATCGAAGACATCTTCTCGATCGAAGGTCGCGGTACGGTCGTTACCGGCCGTGTCGAGCGCGGCGTGATCAAGGTCGGCGACGAAGTCGAAATCGTCGGTCTGAAGCCGACGGCCAAGACCGCCTGCACCGGCGTTGAAATGTTCCGCAAGCTTCTCGATCAGGGTCAGGCCGGCGACAACATCGGCTGCCTCCTCCGCGGCACGAAGAAGGAAGAAGTCGAGCGCGGTCAGGTTCTCGCCAAGCCGGGTTCCATCACCCCGCACACCGAGTTCGCCGGTCAGGTCTACGTCCTCACCAAGGAAGAGGGCGGCCGTCACACCGCGTTCATGAAGGGCTATCGTCCGCAGTTCTACATCCGTACGACTGACGTGACGGGCGACATTCAGCTCCCCGAGGGCGTCGAGATGGTCATGCCCGGCGACAATGTCGAGATCACCGTCAAGCTTATCGCTCCGGTCGCTCTCGAAGAGAAGATGCGTTTCGCGATCCGCGAAGGCGGCCGCACGGTCGGCGCCGGCACGGTCTCGAAGGTGATCAAGTAATCACCGCAAGTCTTCTGTGAGATGCCTGCCCGCAATCCCGGCCGAAAGTGGTCGGATCGGGAAAGCGGGCGGGCTCGAATCTCAGTCAAGAGACTAAAAGAAGAGAAGAAGAAAGAAGTAAGACAATGCGTGATCTCGCAATTTTGGCGTGCGGAGAGTGCAAGCGCCGGAACTACACGACGACCCGTAACAAAAAGACGATGACGGAGCGTCTCGAAAAGGTGAAGTTCTGCCCGTTCTGCCGCAAGCGCACGACCCACAAAGAGACCAAGTGATTGATTTCCTTTTAGGGTAGTAGCACAATGGCAGTGCAGCGGTCTCCAAAACCGCCTATGGGGGTTCGATTCCCTCCTACCCTGCCAAAAGGAACGGAGAAAGAAAATGAACTTTTTTAAGAAAGCAAAGGAATACCTGAGCGGAGTGGCGGCTGAAGGCAAGCGCGTCAGTTGGCCTGCCAAGCGTGAGCTTTGGGAATCGACCTTGGTCGTGATTTCGTTCATTTTCATTCTCGCCGTGACCACGCTCGTCTGTGACAAGGTCATCGACGGGTTTTTGCGTATCGTCCATGCAGGCGCGTGAGGTTGATTATGGAAAAACAGTGGTTTGTTCTGCATACCCTCACCGGCCAGGAGAATAAGGCCCTCAAGTCCATCGAGGCGCGGGTCAAACTCGAGCGCATGGAGGATTATATCGGACGTTGCGTCATTCCCACCGAAAAGGTTTCCGAGAAGAAGAACGGGAAGAAGCGTGTCGTCACCAAGAAGTTTTTCCCCGGTTATGTGATTGCCGAACTGGCGCTCTACGATGAGGCCAAAGGCGTTGACGAAAACGGGCGCAAGGCGATTTATGAACGGACATGGCAGTTCCTGCGCGAGACTCCCGGGGTTATCGGGTTCGTCGGCGGCGACCGTCCTATGCCGCTCAAGCAGCAGGAAGTGGACGCCATTCTTCTCGACAAGCCGGCATCCGGCGGCGGAGTCGAGCGTCCGAGAGTTGTTTTCTCCGTCGATGAGACGGTTAAGATCATTGACGGCGCGTTCATGGGTTTGACGGGCCAGGTCAGTATGGTTGATCCCGATCGGGGCAAACTCAAGGTTGAAGTCAACATCTTCAACCGCAAGGTTCAGGTCGACGCCGAAAACTGGCAGGTGGAGAAAGTCGCCGTCGAGGAGACTTTCGAAAGCCTCAAACAGTAACGGTAGGTTTTGCGGTCCGTCATTACCGGGAAGGATCCCCGGGAGGAGCCGCACGAAAGAAGGACAAGGCAAATGGCCAAGAAGGTTACTGGCGTGGTCAAGCTCCAGATCCCGGCCGGTGCGGCGAATCCCGCACCTCCCGTGGGTCCCGCGCTCGGTTCTGCAGGTGTCAACATCATGCAGTTCTGCAAGGAGTTCAACGCGAAGACGGCTAAGGACGCCGGGCTCGTAATCCCCGTCATCATCACGGTTTATCAGGACCGCAGCTTCTCGCTGAAGTTCAAGTCGCCGCCGGCGTCGGTTCTGCTCAAGAAGGAAGCCGGACTCGCCAAAGGCAGCGGCGTTCCCAACAAGAACAAGGTCGGCAAGGTTACCCGCGCCCAGCTCGAGAAGATCGTCGAGATGAAGAAGGCGGATCTCAACACCACCGATGTCGAACAGGCAGTCAAGATGATCGCCGGCACGGCGCGCAACATGGGAATCGAGGTGGTGGAATGAGTCGTCACGGCAAGAAGTATTTCAATGCGCTCAAGAAGGCCCCCCAGAAGCCTGTCGCTCTCGAGGAGGCGGTGAAGTTCGTCAAGGCGAACGCCGGCGCGAAGTTCGACGAGACGGTCGATGTGTATTTCCACCTCGGCAAGGATCTCACGAAGGGCGATACCGCCGTTCGCGGAGTCTGCAAACTCCCCAACGGTTCGGGCAAGGACGTCAAGGTCGCGGTGTTCGCCGGCGGTGACGCCGCCGAAGCCGCCAAGGCCGCGGGCGCCGATTTCGTCGGAATGGATCTCATCGAGAAGATCACCAAGGAAGGCTGGTGCGATTTCGACGTCGCCATCGCCACGGTCGAAGCGATGAAGGAAGTGCGCAAGTGCGCCCGCGTCCTCGGTCCGCGCGGTCTCATGCCCAACCCGAAGACGGGCACGGTCACCGACGACACGGCCACCGCCGTCAAGGAGGCGAAGGCCGGCAAGGTCGATTTCCGTATGGACAAGACCGGCAACGTCGCCGTGATCGCCGGCAAGTGCAGCTTCGATGAAGCGGCTCTCGTCGCCAACATCAAGGCCGTGTTCGCCGCCGTCACCGCCGCGAAGCCCCAGAACGTCAAGGGCGTCTTCATCAAGTCCATGTCGATTTCCTCCACCATGGGTGTCGGCGTGAGCGTCATCCCCGCGATCGACGCCGAGTAAAGGAGGTAATCTAAAATGAGAATCGAAAAAGTTGCCATTCTCGATGAAGTGACCGCAAGGGTCAAGGATTCGGATTACTGCTTCATCATCAACCACGGCGGCGTCGACGTCGCTTCGATGGCCAAGCTCCGCGCCGATCTGCGCGAATGTGAGAGCCGTCTTCTCGTGGTGAAGAACTCTTTCCTTGCCAAGGTCGCGAAGGAGAAGGGGTGGAGCGAAGAGGTGAACGCCATGTTCGCCGGCCCCACCGCGATCGTGACCGGCAAGGGCGAACCCACCGCCGTCGCCAAGGCGATCATGGAGTTCGTGAAGGCTTCGGGCGGCAAGGCCGCCGTCAAGGGCGCCGACTACGACAACAAGATCGTTGACGCCGCGATGGTTGAAGCCCTCTCCAAGATCCCCGGCAAGAACGAACTCAGAGCGATGTTCCTCATGCTCCTCAAGGAGCCTGCGACACGTCTGGCGCGCGTTCTCTCCGAGAAGGCCAAGAAGGGCGGCGAGGCCGCTCCCGCCGCGGAAGCCGAGGCGCCTGCCGCGGATGCTCCCGCAGCCGAAGCCGCTCCTGCGGAAGCGTAAGGAATAAAACGACGATTTCCCTTGGATGAAACACGCCAAGGGTTGACAAGTAAAAAAGGAAAAAGACAATGACGAACGAAGAACTCATTCAGGAACTGTCCGGTAAGACCGTTCTCGAAATCAACGAACTCGTGAAGGCGCTCGAAGAGGCGTGGGGCGTTTCCGCCGCCGCCGTCGCCGTCGCTCCTGCCGCCGGCGGTGCCGCCGCTGCGGAAGAGAAGACGGAATTCGACGTCGTTCTCAAGTCCGCCGGCGCCAACAAGATCGCGGTCATCAAGGAAGTCCGCGCCATCACCGGTCTCGGCCTCAAGGACGCCAAGGACATGGTCGACGGCGCTCCCAAGACGGTCAAGGAAGCCTGCGCCAAGGACGAGGCCGAGAAGATCGCCGAGCAGCTCAAGAAGGCCGGCGCCGAAGTCGAGATCAAGTAATCCCGCTTCCCGCTGCGAAAAAAGAACCCGCGGATTGTCCGCGGGTTCTTTTTTTGTCCGTGGAGTGATCTGTGAAACCAATCCGTTTCAGGCAGGTTGAAGCAATATCGCGGAAGATTACGGAAATCATCCAAATCATCCTATTGCGGCGGAAGGGCTGTTTTTGATAAAATATCATCTCCGCGCCCAAAGACGGGGCGGACACGGCAGAAAACCGTGAACGGCAACAAACAAAAAAAAACATACAAATGGCAATTCGCAAGCCTACAGCTCCTTCGGAGAGATCGTCCGTCATGGCGGAAATGCTCACAAGCGCCGGTCAGGAGTCCAAGTTCAAGAACGGTTCCATTATCGAAGGTACCGTCAGTGCAGTCAAGGGTGACGATGTTTTCGTCGACATCGGCTACAAGTCGGAAGGTTCGGTCTCTCTCGGAGAGTTCGCCGAAGCCCCCGCGGTCGGCGACAAGGTCACCGTAATGCTGGTCAAGCTCGAAGACGACAAGACCGGCATGGTTGAAATCTCCAAGAAGCGCGCCGACGACAAGATCCGCTGGGAGAAGATTCTCGACCGTTATGTCGAGGGATGTGTCGTCACCGGCACCATCAAGAGCGCAGTCCGCGGCGGTCTGCTCGTTCAGATCGACGATGTCGAGGCGTTCCTGCCCGGCAGCCAGGTCGAAGTCACTCCCGTCAAGGAGCTCGAACCGTATGTCGGACAGACCTACGACTTCAAGGTCATCAAGATTTCCGACGAGCGCCGCAACCTCATCGTTTCGCGCCGCGAACTCATCGAAGGCACGCTCGCCGAGAAGAAGGCGGAGCTGCTGGCCAGTCTCCAGAAGAACGAAGTGCGCACCGGCCGCGTGAAGAACATCACCGATTTCGGCGCCTTCATCGATCTCGACGGCATCGACGGTCTCCTCCATATCACCGATATGAGCTGGGGCCGCATCAAGCATCCGAGCGAAATGCTCAAGGTCGGTCAGGAACTCGAAGTCATGGTTCTCGACATCGACCGCGAGCGCGAGCGCATCAGCCTCGGCCTCAAGCAGACGCAGGAAAATCCCTGGAACAACATTCTCGACCAGTTCCCGGTCGGAGCGCGTGTTTCGGGCAAGGTCGTCAATCTCGCCGCCTACGGCGCGTTCATCGAGATCGCGCCCGGAATCGAAGGTCTCGTCCACATTTCCGAGTTCAGCTGGACCAAGCGCGTCGCGCGCGCGTCCGATATGCTCGCCATAGGCGATGAGGTTCAGGTCGTCGTACTTTCCGTCGACGTCGACAACCAGAAAATCGCCCTCGGCATCCGCCAGACCCAGGCGAACCCCTGGGACACGGTGCAGGACCGCTTCCCGGTCGGCTCGAAGGTTTCCGGCAAGGTCCGCAACTTCACGGCCTACGGCGCGTTCGTCGAGCTTGAAGAGGGCATCGACGGCATGATCCACGTCAGCGACATGAGCTGGACGCGCAAGATCAACCATCCTTCGGAATGCCTCCAGAAGGGAATGGAAGTCGAAGCGGTCGTGCTTGACGTCAATCCGAAGGAACAGCGCATCTCGCTCGGCCTCAAGCAGGCTCAGCAGGATCCGTGGGCGGAGATCGCCTCGAAGTACGCCGTCGGCAGCACGGTCAAGGGCAAGGTCTCGAAGATCGCCTCGTTCGGCGCGTTCATCGAACTCGAAGACGGCGTTGACGGTCTCGTGCACATTTCGCAGATCTCCGATCAGCGCGTAGAGAAGGTCAAGGACGCTCTCGACGTCGGTCAGGAAGTCGAGGCCCGTGTCGTCAAGGTCGATCGCGGCGAGCGCCGTATCGGTCTTTCGATCCGCGCCATGACGATGACGGAAGAAGAGATCAAGGCGCTGGAAGCCGAAGGCGCCGGCGACGACTCCGCCTCCTCGTCCCAGAAGACCTCCGGGAGCGAGAATCTCGGCGGACTCTCCGCCGCGTTCGACAACGCTTTCGCCAATGTCGAATGGCAGCCCGGCGAGGCCAACTGAACTTCAAACGAAAGGAATTGAATCATGTCCAGAGTTTGTGAAATCTGCGGTAAAGGTCCTTCGACCGGCAACGTCGTTGTCCGCAAGGGTTCTCCCAAGTACAAGGGCGGCATCGGTCTGCACACTACCGGCATCACCAAGCGCCGCTTCCTTCCCAATCTTCAGTCTGTCCGCGTGACCGACGGCAAGGGGAATACCAAGCGTGTGTGCGTCTGCACCCGCTGCATCAAGAACGGCAAAGTGACCAAAGCGTAAAAAGTTGAGGTTATTGAGCTGAAGCATACGGCCGTGCGGGAAACCGTGCGGCCGTATGCTTCAGCGGAGTGCAGCTTAAAAGTTCAATGTTTTTTTTTGCCCTACTTGCGTGAAACGAAATATTTTGGTAAAATAGTCAAAATTTTGCCCTTATTGCGTACAGTTAACAAAGTGGTCGCTTACCACACTTCAGGCGTGTTTTTGGGCAAAAAGTGGTAAAGTTTCGAAATTACACTAAAATAAGGTAAGCTACAGATGAGCGCAAAACGCAAAGTCTTCGGACGCCTTCACGGCATGGAGTCGCCCATGCCCGATCTCATCGACATCCAGACGAAATCGTACGAGGATTTTCTGCAGGGTGATGTCGCGCCCCAAAAACGTCAGGAAACCGGTCTGCAGGCCATCTTCAAGGAAATATTCCCCGTGGCCTCCTATGACGGGCGCTACAAACTCGATTTTGTCGGCTACAATCTCGAGCCGGCGAAGAAGGGCTATCTGCAGGCGCTGGTCGACGGCGAGACCTACAACCGTCCGCTCAAGGCCACGTTCCGTCTTCAGGACGGCGAGGATGTTCGCGAGGAGGAAGTCTTCCTCGGCGATATGCCGATCATGACCCCCGACGGCGCGTTCGTCGTCAACGGCGCCGAGCGCGTCATCGTCTCGCAGCTCCACCGCAGCCCCGGCATCTCGTCCGAGCGTCAGGTCCATGCCAACGGCCAGCCGCTCCTGTCGGTGCGCATTATCCCCGACCGCGGCAACTGGATCGAGGTGATGTTCGACACCAACGACGTCATGTGGTGCTTCATGGACCAGCGCCGCCGCCGCCGGAAATTCTACGCCACCACGCTTCTGAGGGCGTTCGGCTACGGCAGCGACGAGCAGCTCATGCAGCTGTTCTACGATTTCAGGAAACTCCCCACCGAGCACAAGTACACCGAGCGCGATCTGCGCATGCTGGTGATGAAGGACGACCTTGTCGACACCGACTCCCAGGCCGTCATCGCCCGCCGCTACGATCCGCTCACGCCCGCGATGATGGAGCAGATCGCCGCCGCCGGCATCACGACGGTCGAGGCGGTCGATGTCGCCGTCGACAACGGCACGCTCATCAAGACGCTCCGTGAAGACGCCAAGGCCGGCATCCGCAACGAGGAGGACGCGCTCAAGGAAGTCTACAAACGCATGCGCCCGGGCGATCCGCCCACGGCCACCAACTCCAAGCAGATGCTCCAGCGCATGTTCTTCGATCTGGCGCACTACGATCTCGGATATGTCGGCCGCCACAAGATCAACAAGCGTCTCGGACTCACCGGCAAGGTCGACGAGAATCTGCGCACGCTGCACGAGTCGGGCATCGATGTCATCGAGGCGATCCGTCTCCTGCTCAAGATATACGTGGGCAAGGATCAGGTCGACGACATCGACCACCTCGGCAACCGCCGCATCCGCACCACCGGCGAACTTCTGGAGAACCAGTGCCGCATCGGGCTTGCGCGCACCGAGCGTCTCATCCGCGAGCGCATGACGATCCACGATCCGAATTCCGGTCCGCTCACTCCGAGCCGTCTCGTCAACTCCAAGACTTTCAGCGCGGTCGTGCAGGACTTCTTCGCCCGCAGCCAGCTTTCGCAGTTCATGGACCAGACGAACCCCTTGTCGGCTCTCGCCCACAAGCGCCGTCTCTCCGCGCTCGGTCCCGGCGGTCTCAGCCGCGAACGCGCCGGCTTCGAAGTGCGAGACGTCCATCCTTCGCACTACGGGCGCATCTGCCCCATCGAGACGCCTGAAGGTCCGAACATCGGCCTTATCAGCTCGCTGGGCATCTATGCGGAAGTCAACCGCTTCGGCTTCATCGAGACCCCGTACCGCAAGGTGGTCGGCGGCAAGGTGACGGACGAGATCGAGTATCTGCCGGCCGACGAGGAGGAGCAGTACGTCATCGCCCAGGCCAACGCCCCGCTCAACGGGGACATGACCTTCGCCGAAGCCAAGGTCACCTGCCGCTTCAAGACGGAGTTCTGCGACAAGCCCGCAGGCGAGGTCCAGTACATGGACGTCGCGCCGATGCAGGTCATTTCCATAGCCGCCGGCCTTATTCCGTTCCTTGAACACGACGACGCCAACCGCGCATTGATGGGCGCGAACATGATGCGTCAGGGCGTGCCTCTGATGACGACCGAGCGTCCGTACGTCGGCACCGGTCTCGAGGGCGTTTCGGCCAAGGATTCCAAGGTCATCGTCACCGCGCTCGCGGCCGGCACGGTCGCCTACGTCTCCGCCGAGATGATCATCGTCACGGAGGACGGAAATCTTCCTTCCGGCAAGGCGCAGTTCGAACACGATCCCGAAAACGGCGTCTGGCGCTACGATCTCCAGAAGTTCCGCCGCTGCAACGCCGGCACCTGCTTCAACCAGAAACCGATCGTCAGGAAGGGCGACAAGGTCAAGTTCGGCGATTGCCTCGCCGACGGTCCCGCGACCGACGGCGGCGAACTCGCGCTCGGCAAGAACCTCCTGGTGGCGTTCATGAGCTGGCGCGGCTACAACTTCGAAGACGCGATTCTCGTCAACGAGAGGCTCGTGCGCGAAGACGCGCTCACCTCGCTGCACATCGTCACTTTCGAATGCACCGCCCGCGACACCAAGCTCGGTCCCGAGGAAATCACCCGCGACATCCCCAACGTCAGCGATGACGCGCTCAAGAATCTCGGCGCCGACGGCATCGTCCGCGTAGGCGCGGAAGTGAAGCCCGGCGACATTCTCGTCGGCAAGGTCACCCCGAAGGGCGAGACCGAACTTTCGCCGGAAGAGCGTCTTTTGAGGGCGATCTTCGGCGAGAAGGCCGCCGACGTGCGCGATACCTCGCTCACCGTTCCGCCCGGCACGACCGGCGTCGTGATGGGCGTTCAGGTCCAGTCTTCGAAGCAGGTGGAGCAGATGGACGAGAAGAAGTCCAAGAAGGCCGCCAAGGACGCCGAGAAGAAGCGCAAGAACCAGCTCGCCAAGCTCGAAAAGGATCTTCTCGCCAAGCTGGTCGCCGAGCTGATGAACGAGACGCTCACCACGGACGTCACCGATACCGAGTCCGGAGACGTCATCATTCCGGCCAACAAGAAGATCAAGAAGGGCCAGCTCGCGTCGCTCGCCAAGGCTCACGCCCGCTGGGAGATGGACGATGGGCTTTCCAAGGAGCGCGTCAGCGCGATCATGGATCCCTTTGAAAGCGAATTCGCCGCGATCGAAGATGCTGCGGAGAACGCGGAGGGCGGACTCTTCGGCGATTTCGGCGGTGAAGGCGAAGTCGTCAAGTCGGTGCGCGTGTATCTCGTCGACAAGAAGAATCTCTCGGTCGGCGACAAGATGGCCGGCCGCCACGGAAACAAGGGTGTCGTATCGCGCATCCTTCCTTCCTGCGATATGCCGTTCCTCCCCGACGGCCGTCCGGTCGACATCGTCCTCAATCCGCTCGGCGTGCCTTCGCGCATGAACCTCGGGCAGCTTTTTGAGACGTATCTCGGCCTTGCCTGCCGCATCCTCAATTTCCATGCCGCGACGCCCGTCTTCGACGGCGTTCAGGAATCGGAGATCGACGAACTTCTCACCCAGGCCCGCGCCGTCCAGGCGCAGGAAGAGGGCGAACAGGCGTGGGTCTGCCCCGAAGGCAAGACGGTTCTCTACGACGGTTTGACCGGCGAACCCTTCGAGCAGAAGGTCGTTGTCGGCGTCATCTACATGCTCAAACTCCACCACCTCGTCACGGACAAGATCCATGCGCGCGCGGTCGGTCCCTACTCGCTCGTCACGCAGCAGCCGCTCGGCGGCAAGGCTCAGCTCGGCGGTCAGCGTATGGGCGAAATGGAAGTGTGGGCTCTCGAAGCGTACGGCGTCGCCTACGCGCTGCAGGAACTTCTGACGGTCAAGTCCGACGACGTCCAGGGCCGCACCCGGATATACGAGTCGATCGTCAAGGGCACCAACATCCTCGATTCGGGGATGCCGGAGTCGTTCTCGGTTCTCATCCACGAGCTGCGCGGTCTCGGTCTCGACACCCAGCTTCTCGGCGGAGAAAACGAAGGCAAACGCCGCAAGGCGGAGGCCAGCGCCGCGGCGGCGACCGAATCGGTTGAACCCGCGGCGGCCGACGACCTGCTCGCCGGCGTGCTCAGCCTCTGATCAACGCGGATGACGAAAACTGAAATTTTGAGGAGAACAAGAAAATGAATCCTTACAACACTTCCGATATTTTCGGCGGCTCTTTCAACGCCTCGGCGCATTACGACGCCGTCAAGGTGCAGCTCGCTTCGCCCGAGACGATCCGCGGATGGTCGCACGGCGAGGTCAAGAACCCCGAGACGATCAACTACCGCACCTACCGTCCGGAGAAGGACGGTCTCTTCTGCGAGAAGATCTTCGGGCCCACCAAGGACTGGGAGTGCGCCTGCGGAAAGTACAAGCGCATCAAGAACAAGGGCATGGTCTGCGACCGCTGCGGCGTCGAGGTGACTCTCGCTTCGGTCCGCCGCCAGCGCATGGGTCACATCGAGCTGGCCGTTCCGGTGAGCCACATCTGGTTCTTCAAGTGCTCGCCTTCGCGCATGGGGCTGCTGCTGGACAAAACCACGAGCGAGCTCGAGCGGGTTCTCTACTATCAGGACTGGATGGTCGTCGAACCCGGCGAGACCCCGCTCAAGGAGGGGCAGATCCTCACCGAGCAGGAATATCTCGACGCTCAGGAGAAGTATCAGGACATGTTCAAGGCCGAGATGGGCGCCGAGGCCGTCCGCAAGCTTCTGCGTAGGCTTGATCTCGACCGGCTCATGCGCGATCTCGAGGAGGAGATGGAGAACACCCGCTCCAAGCAGAACCGCAAGAAGATCGCCAAGCGCATGAAGGTCGTCGAGGGCTTCCGCATTTCGCAGTCGAAGCCCGAGTGGATGGTTATGGACGTGCTGCCGGTCATTCCGCCGGAACTCCGTCCGCTCGTTCCGCTCGAAGGCGGCCGTTTCGCCACCTCCGACATCAACGATCTCTACCGCCGCGTCATCAACCGCAACAACCGCCTCCGGAACCTTCTCGCGCTCAAGACGCCGGATGTCATCATCCGCAACGAAAAACGCATGCTTCAGGAAGCGGTCGACGCGGTCTTCGACAACGGCCGTCACGGCCGTGCGGTCACGGGACCGGGCAACCGCCCCTTGAAGTCGCTCTCGGAAATTCTCAAAGGCAAGACCGGCCGCTTCCGCCAGAACCTTCTCGGCAAGCGCGTCGACTACTCCGGCCGCAGCGTGATCGTCGTCGGTCCGGAACTCAAGTTCCCGCAGTGCGGACTGCCCAAGGAGATGGCGCTTCGCCTGTTCGAGCCGTTCATCATCCGCGTTCTGAAGGAGCGCGGCATCTGCCACACCGTCAGAACCGCCCGCAAGATGATCGAGCGCCACGACGAGCAGATCTGGGGCATTCTCGAGGAGGTCACCAAGGATAAAACGGTGTTCCTCAACCGTGCTCCGACGCTGCACCGTCTTTCGATCCAGGCGTTCGAACCGGTGCTCGTCGAAGGCAAGGCGATCCGTCTGCACCCGATGGTCTGCACGCCGTTTAACGCCGACTTCGACGGTGACCAGATGGCCGTCCACGTGCCGCTTTCCGTCGAAGCGCAGATGGAGTCGAAGCTGATGATGCTCGCCTCCACCTCGATCTTCTCGCCGGCCTCCGGCAAGTCGGTGATGACTCCGACGCAGGACGTCTGTCTCGGACTGTACTTCCTGACGGTTCCCTCGCAGCAGGACAAGCTTGCGGGCAAGATCGCCGGCAAGAGCGATATGTCGCAGGAGCATCTGCCGCTTTTCAACGACGTTTCGGAAGTCGAGTTCGGCATCGCCGAAGGAGCGATCGGGTACCACACCCGCATCCGCTACCGCAACCCCGACTTCGGTACGACGGGCCGCCCCCACGGCAACCCGGACAGGCGCACGATCGAAACCACCGCCGGACGCGTCATCTTCAACAACGTCTGGCCCGCGGAGATGGGTTTCTGGAACGACAAGTGTTCCAAGTCCACGATCGGCAAGCTGATTCTCGACTGCCACAAGGTCGCCGGCCACGACTTCACCGTCGAAGCGATCGACAACCTCAAGGCTCTCGGGTACAAGTTCGCGACGATCTCCGGCGCGTCGATGGGCCTTAAAGACATGATCCGCCCGGCCGACAAGGACGACGAGATACGCAAGGCGCGCGCCGAGGCCGATAAGGTCCAGGCCCAGTTCCAGCAGGGCATCATCACCGACGGCGAACGCCACAACAAGATCGTCGACATCTGGTCAACGACGACCGAGAAGGTCGGCGACGAACTCTACAAGACGATCGACAAGAACATCTCGCCCGAGAACAAGAACCCGACCGAACTCAACCCGGTCTACATGTTCGTCGATTCCAAGGCCCGCGGCTCGAAGCTTCAGATCCGTCAGCTCGCCGGCATGCGCGGTCTTATGGCGAATCCTTCGGGTGACATCATCGAGCGTCCGATCACCGCTTCGTTCCGCGAGGGACTGTCGGTTCTCGAGTACTTTATCTCGTCTCACGGCGCGCGCAAGGGTCTCGCCGACACGGCGCTCAAGACGGCCGACGCCGGCTATCTCACGCGCAAGCTCGTCGACGTTTCGCAGGACGTCATCATCACGCAGGAAGACTGCAACACGGTCAACGGCATCGAAGTCGAGGCCATCGTCGAAGGCGACGAGGTCAAGGTGACGCTCGGCGAGCGCGTTCTCGGCCGCACCGCGCTCTACGCGGTCAACGACCCGAAGACCGGCGAGACGATCGTCCAGGCCAACGAGATCATCGACGAAGCGGCCTGTGCGAAGATCAACGCCTGCGGTCTGGAGAAGATATGGATCCGCTCCGGACTTACCTGCGACGCCGAACACGGAATGTGCGCGAAGTGCTACGGACGCGACCTGTCTACCGGCCGCGAGGTCGAGATTGGAACGGCGGTGGGCATCATCGCCGCGCAGTCGATCGGCGAACCCGGCACTCAGCTGACGATGCGTACGTTCCACATCGGCGGTACGGCTTCGGCGACCGCGAAGGTTCCGGAGATCGTCACCAAGAACGAGGGTATCGCCAAACTCGTCGACGTCAGAAAGGTGCGCAACGACGAAGGTAACGAAGTAGTCCTCAACAAGAACGGCTCGCTTGAGATCTGGTCGAAGAACGGCAACCGCCTCGACACCTACCAGCTCCAGATGGGCGCCACGCTGCTCGTCGGCGACGGTGCCGAGGTCAAGAAGGGGCAGAAGATCGCGGTGTGGGATCCGCACTCGGTGCCGGTTCTTTCCGAAGCGGCGGGCACGGTCGTCTTTGCCGATTTCGAGGAAGACGTTTCCGTCAAGACCGAGACCGACCGCCAGACCGGCGCCAAGACGCTCGTCATTCTGCCGACTTCCGAGTCCAACCTGCACCCCCGCATCGAAATCCGCGATGCGTCCGGCAAGATGCTCGACTCGCACGACGTTCCGACAGGCGCCATCGTCATGGTCCGCGACGGCATGAAGGCCACCGCCGGCATGCTTCTGGCGAAGACTCCGCGCGAAGCGGCGAAGACTCGCGACATCACCGGCGGTCTGCCGCGCGTCGCCGAGCTTTTCGAAGCGCGCCAACCCAAGGATTCGGCGGAAATCGCCAAGATCGAGGGTGTTATCGAATTCGGCGAGAACGTGCGCGGCAAGCGTTGCGTGAAAGTCGTCGACAACGTGACGGGACTTTCCGAAGAGCATCTGATTCCGATGGGCAAGCAGATCGTCGTCTTCAAGGGCGACCGCGTCAAGAAGGGTCAGCAGCTCACCGAAGGTCCGGTGATCCCGCAGGAAATCCTTGAGGTTTCCGGTCCGCAGGAACTCGAGAAGTATCTGGTCAATGAAGTTCAGCAGGTATACCGTCTGCAGGGCGTAGAGATCAACGACAAGCATATCGAGATCATCGTCCGCCAGATGCTGCGCAAGGTGAAAATCACCAACCCCGGCGACACCGACTTCCTCTGGGGCGAACAGGTCACCCGTCAGACGTTCCTCAAGGTCAACGAGGAGATGATGATGGAAGGCCGCCGTCCCGCCGAAGCCCAGCCGGCGCTTCTCGGCATCACCAAGGCCGCGCTCGAAACCGACTCGTTCATTTCGGCCGCATCCTTCCAGGATACGACCCGCGTCCTCACCGAGGCCGCGACGATGGGCCGCGTCGACGAACTGCGCGGCTTCAAGGAGAACGTCATTCTCGGTCACCTCATTCCCGGCGGCACCGGCTTCCCGCTGCACCGCTACCTCAAGCTCGTTCCGCTCAGCGAACCCATCTCCGACGAGGATATGGAGAAACTTCGCGAAGAGCAGCGCAAGCGCCACGAGGAGCTCTTCGGAATTCCCGCTTCCGGCATTCCGGGTGAAGAAGAGGACTCCGATGACGATCTTCGCGATCCGGTTCTGCTTGCCGATACGGGGGATACGTCCGCCGACGGCGATGATCTGCAGACGGCGGATGAAACCATGGGCGGCGGCGACGATCTTCTCGGCTGAGTGATCGCTGTCGAACAACCCCTGCGCGGTGCGGTGGAATTGTCACTGCACCGCGCGGTGTTTTTATGGTATAATCTACCGGAATTTTACGGGGTGTAGCGCAGTCTGGTAGCGCGTCTGCCTTGGGCGCAGAAGGCCGTGGGTTCAAATCCCGCCGCCCCGACCATCTTCAAACGGTACTAAGAGGAAATTCGTGGGGACAGACCCCGAAAATCCCTTATTTTTCGCAAAATCTGGCTTTACCCCTTGCGTTTTCGTACTGAATATGAGACAATAACACCGCTCCTTTGGAATTGATTCCGTCGTGACGGTCGGATATAAGAGGGGA
>JAFVZE010000334.1 GCA_017508315.1 Kiritimatiellia bacterium
CCGATTTTATGCATAAAACACAATAGAAACAACGCCAAATCAAAAAGTTCAGCGCTATGGGCAACAGCGTAAAAAACACCTGCAGATTTTACCGCAAACTGCTGTCGCTTCACCCGACTGCGATTTTACCACGTCCGCCCAGAAACAGCTTTGAAATTTCCTCTGCGGAAAGGTCCCGCCATTCCCCAGGAGCAAGATCCGCGGGAAGCTCGAAACCGCCGACGGCAACCCGCTTGAGCGAAAGCACCACAAGATGTGCCGCACTGCACATTTTGCGGATCTGCCGTTTGCGGCCTTCACCGAGCGTGAATTTCAGCAACCTTGTATTGTTCTCCCACTCGCGCACGACCTCCACCGGCACCGGACGGATGGTGTAGCCGTCGTCAAGCGTGAGCGGCGAACGCAGGATTTCCAGTTTGTCCGCGCTCCAGCGCCCGGCGACCTTGACGAGATAAGTCTTGCGATGCTCGTAGCGCGGATGGGTCAGACGGTTGACAAGCCCACCGTCGTTCGACATGAGGAGCAGCCCTTCACTGTCCTTGTCAAGTCTCCCGACAGGCACAAGACGTTCCGGAACCTTCACGATATCCGCCACCGTACGCCCGCCGAAAGGATCGCTCATCGACGAAAGAACCCCGACTGGTTTGTACAGGACCACCGTGCGTTTTTTCTCGGCGGAGAACACCGGCATGCCGTCGACCTTTATGCGCACCCGCGACGGCTCGTATTTGATTCCCGGCTCTTTAACGACGACCCCGTCGACCGTAACCCGGCCTTCGGCGATAATCTCCGCCGACCTGCGGCGGGAGGCTATGCCGGCATGCGATAGAATATTCTGCAATCTTTCCATGCCGGTCACGCCATGCGTCTTGTCGCCGCCATCGACAGCGACACCGCCGCGAACACCAGAAGCGCCCCGGCGAGCAGAAACGCGACAAAGTGTTCCTTCCAGCGGTCGTAGGCCATCGCCTCGAGTTCCGTCGTTTCGAGTTTGTCGATCTCGTCGAGCGCCGCCTGCAGCGACTTGCGGTCGTTTACGGGAAAGTAGGTGCCGCCTGTTTTCTTCGCGATGGACTTGAGCTGCTTTTCGTCGAAAGTCATGTCGGCGTACTGCACCGTTTCGCGGCCGAAGAAGTCGCGACCGATGATCGGCGTGCGCCGCGCTCTGGTGCCCACGCCGATGGCGTAGACCTTGACTCCCATTTTTTCGGCGGCCGCCGCCGCTTCGTCCGGTTCGACCGCGCCGGTGTTGCTCACGCCGTCGGAAAGGAGAATGACGATCTTCGACTTGGGCTTGGCGTCCTTGAGCCGGGCGAGCGCCGTCGCCAGCCCGTCGCCGATCGCCGTCATCTGCTCGTCGCGCGATATAGCGTTCCCCTCGGCGTCAAGCGCGATCGACGGAATCTGAACACCCTTGAGGACGTTCAGAAGCGCTTCGTGGTCGGCGGTGAGCGGCGAGCGCGTGGCGGCGTATCCGCCGAACGTCACAAGTCCGATCAGATCGTCGGGACGTTTGGAGACGAATTCGGCGAAAAGCTTCTTGACGACCGCCAAGCGCGTCGTCTCCCGTGAAAAGCGCTCTCCCGGCGGCGTCAGATCGAGCGCGTCCATCGAGCCGGAGACGTCGACAGTCATGGCGATGGCTATCGCGTCCACCGACTTCGATTCCCGCGCGAGCGGCGAGCGCGGTCGCGCCGCGGCGACGACCAGCAGCGACAGCCCCGCAAGCAGTATTAGCGGCGAGGCCGCGGCAACTTTCGCGCGCCACCCGGCGGCGTCGACCGGCAGTCTGCCGACCGCCGAGAA
>JAFVZE010000335.1 GCA_017508315.1 Kiritimatiellia bacterium
CCCTTGGTCGATCGCCAGCTCATCGCATCCAGATACGGATTCTGCGGCCGTGCGGGATCGGGATAGACGCTCTTTGAATTCCACAGGACGCTCTGCCAGATGAGAATTCCGCCCGCTTTTTCGCCCCACGCCTGCCACAGCCAGACGCGCATATCGGTTCCGGGATGGTCGATAAACTCCCCGGCGTACGGCGCATGGGGATTGTCGCAGACGTAAACCCACACCTCGTCGCCCGCGGCGCGGCACCTGTCGAAGTTCTCGTGCCTGAGCGACGGCGTGAGCGGCACCCAGAGATTCGGGCCGCCGACAAGCTTGTCCTTCGGCTCCGCCGTGAGGATGCGCCGCAGTTTCGGAGCGTATCTCTCCAAGAGCGCGAAACCCGACATCAGATATTCGTAATCCCGCTCCTGCGGCTCGTCGTAGCAATACACATACGCCTTGTCGAGCCACCCCTTCTCTTCGAAATGCGCCTCGACCCCCGCAAGATACTTCCCCATCAGAATCTCGTATTCCGGCTCTTCCGGGGTGAAACCGTGGAACACTTTTCTGGTGCGCCGGATGCAGTCGCACTTGCCGAGCCCCGCAAGAGGCACGCAGAAAGAATTGAATTTGTACTCCCTGAGCGAACGTTCGATGCGGCGGTCGTACCTTTCCCAGTTGAATACGGCCACCGCTTTGTTCGCATCATCACCCCGCTTGAAACCGGGGAAGCTGCACATGAGCGGCTGGAAACCGGCGGGGTAATACGGAGAAATGTGGCTTTCGCCCATCAGCGTGAAATATCCGTCCAGCACCGCCGAGCGCGCTTCTCCGCTCTTCGCGTTGTGATAGGCGAAAATCTCGTCGCCGTGGCCGAACGCAGATTTACACGTATAGGTATCAGGCATCGAAAAACCGAACACCTCCACCGCCAGCGGCACTTCCGACTCTGCGTAACTCCCGTCATCGCGGGTGTAGTCGATTCTGATCTTTCCGAAATAGACGCCCTTGGGAGTGTTTGCCGGCGGCTTCACCCGAACCCAGAACGGCTGGCAAGCTCCGGCGGGGATGTCGCACCCGTTCGCCTTCGACTGCGGCGGCAGCGGATCCGGCCAAAGCGCCGGCGTGCCGATTTTATCGGTCGGTCTTTCCACCGGCACATAACCGACGCGCAGAATATCGAACGCGATGCCCGGCAGTTCCGCGCCGGACTTCGACTTGACAAGCGTGCAGAGCGAGACTTTGACTTCCTTGAGCGTCTTCTCCGGAGTTATCACGAGCTGCACGGCCTCGGCCTCGTTCGCCGCCGTGCGAATGCCGAGACCCCGGCATTTTTTCGCCGGCGCCTTGCGCCAGCGCGGAACCTTGCGTCCGCTCGAAGCGCGCCAGAGGGCGATGCCGTCCCCCGAGCCGGGCAGCAGTTCGCCGTAGTCCTCGTCGAAAAGCCAATGGGCTTTCACTTCGCCGAAAAGCTTTCCGCTTTCCATTTCGTAATATCTGGTAGAGCCGCAGAATCCGGCCGGAGCGCCCTCGAAGGAGATTTCCGTTTTATAGCCGTAGATCTGAACCCCGGTCTTCCTGCCGCCGTCGCCGAGAATCCTGACGAACACGTCTTGGGCTCCTGCAAGCGAGGCTGGAAACTCGAACTCGAAGCGTCCGACCGCGTCGACTTTCCCGAGATACTTCCATTCGCCGCTTTCGCCGGCGCGCACCTCGGCGATCGCAGAGCCGGAAGCGATCCATCCGCACTCTAAAACCACTATGCCGCCGCTCGCTCGGCGCTTCGGCAGCGAATGGCGGAAAACAAGCTCCGTGTTGGAATATACGCACCAGCGCTTGGGCTTAAACTCGCTGTTGCGGATCTTGACGAGCGGACGGCAGTCGTTGTTGCCGAAGCCCCCGAAATCGGTCGCGAAGAAATAGGTGTTGCCGCCGATGCGCTCGCCGGCGCCGAGCTCGAAATCTCCCAGCCGGGCGTATTCGCACCTCAGCCTGACCATGCGCGGCCCGGAAAACGTCACGCTCCCTTTGGCATGGTAGCAGCCGGCGTTGATGGTTTCGGTGTACGGGCCCTGACGCGTGTGCGTGCGCGTCACGTACGACCATTCGATCCCCTCCCGAATGCCCTTCGTGCCGCGCGAAATCCCGTTGGGCTTGCCGCATCTGGGGCCGCAGCCGAAATAGGCATATTCGGGTCTTCCCTTGGCGTTCACAGTAAAGCCGTAGACGGCATCCGGCTCCAGTTCCGTCGTGGCGACGACCACAGAGACATGGCCGGTCGGATTCCCTGTCAGCGTGACCGCGGCGATCATCGCCGCCGAAAGAAACGAAATCATCTTGCAGGCCTCGTCTTATCTGAAAAGCATCATCAAGCCGGTGAAATCACGATACATTTTCAAGAGCGCGTCCGCCGCCTCGCTGTACCATCTCGTATCGTAGGAAACCGCTTGCGGAGTTGATACGACGGCAGAGCGCACCACCGTCCGCGCGGCGCGCCCGGAAACATCCCAGAATCCCAACTCGACGCCGGAACTTTCATGTTCGCCGAGTTCGCCGGACAAAGTCACCGTCGCGCCCGAAAGCGCCGTCCGTTCGTCGGTCGAAGCGAGCGGGATGGGTGCGATCATGCGGAAACCGTAACCTCTGAATGCACCGGAGGTGGATTCTTTAGCACGTCTGGCCGAGCGAACATTTGCAGCGCTCTCATCATAATATCCGCCGCGGATAACATGACCTTTGGATGTATCGACGCTCGCCGCACCGCACGGATTAGTAACAACACTGTATGACACATCGTACGCACCGTATGCGTCATAACATAATTCCGCCACATTACCGTGCATATCATACAATCCCCATGCATTGGGAATCTTCAAACCGACAGGATGCTTGATGTACGTGCCGTCACTTTCTTTAGTTCCGAAATACCATGCCAGACGGGTACACGAAGACGGATTCATCTTATCCCAATACCCGCTTCCGAGATTAACGTTGCTATTCAATGCGCCTGCGGCACCTGCGCGA
>JAFVZE010000336.1 GCA_017508315.1 Kiritimatiellia bacterium
AGAAGACGCTGTCTAACGAAGTGTGGGCATTGAAGTTTCCCAGGGTTGACGAAGATTTTGCGATCCAGATCGGCGTTGACGGCGTACCGCTTGTCTCCATCGATCCCGATGGCGTCATCGGCATGAAGTAAAAACAATACGGAAAAATCTTTCAATATCAAGGAGTTTAAATGAAGGTCTTAAAGGTCGTTTGTCTGGTGGGCGCGGCGGCATTCGCACTGTCGTCATTCGGTGAAGAATCCTCGTGGCGGCGGCCACGCACCACGCGGCGGTATCTGCATCCGCCGTTGGCGCAGAACATGTTCACGCTGTGGAACGACGGCAAGATCATCCGCGGCGACGTGGCGCATCACCACGACTGGTCCGACAAGTATCCGAACCTTAAATCAGACGTCATTTGGGTGATGCACGGCGAAAAGGACGAGCCGTTCGACTTCAAGACGGCGGAGAACCGCATACCTGAAGACGGCATGCCGTTCCATGGCCTTACATGGAGGAAGGATGGCCTGGTGATTTCGCTTGATGCATTCTGCGACACCGGAGTGAGACTTCCGACATGCTTCGTCCGCCTTACCGTAGAGAACGACGGCGCCGCGAAGACCGGCTTGCCGATGGCGGTGATGTTCCGCCGCCTGCGTGAATGCTACGCGGTCAAGGGTTCTCCCGACATCTATGAACCATATGAGACTTCGGCGGATTACTTTCGACGGTCGGAGCCGCTTGAATTCCGTTCGACTATATTCCCGGATACATGGAAAAGCTCCTCGGCTACAATCCGTGCGGCTAGATTGCCGGAGGGCGTAGAGTGGGACGGGAAGACGGCGTCGCTTCGCTTCATCGCATTGCCCCCGCCCGGCAGGCCATTGGTCCTGGATTTGACTTTCGGCGCGCATGACGGTGTTGCCCGCCCGCAGGATTGGGAGACGGCAAAAACCGCCGCCGCCGGTTTTTGGAGGAGTGAACTTGCGAAGATCAACCGTCTGCCGGCGGCGGTTCGTAATGATCCAGCGAAGATGCGTCTCGTGAAGAACCTTACGGTGCAGATGCTCCAGTGTTTCAGTCATCCCGTCGGATCGGATCTGATTCTGCCGCGTCAGGGCGGTCTGCAGCGGTTTGTCTGGCCGTGGGACTGCAAGGATATGCTCATCGCACTTGGACTCATCGGCGACTTCGATATGTACATTGAAGGTGTTCTTGATTTCTATTTCCGGGAATATTCGGCCGAAGACGGACGCATCGGTCCGTTCAAGAACGACTGGGTGTGCAATTCCGGCGAATGCCTGTATTCGCTTTCGCGCTATTGCCGCAGGTTCGACAAACGTGCGGTGTGGAACCGTCACCGCGATGCCGCGTTCAGGGCGTTCGACTGGATCTGCCAAAAACGCAAGGAGGCCGCGAACGATCCAAAGAAAGGAATGCCGGGATTCTTCCCCACCGCCCGGGCTACCGACAATAAGACTCCGATCCAGCTGTGGGTCTTTACCGATCACAGTACCCTTGCGGCGCTTAAGTCGTTTGCGCTTGCGGCGCGGCATTTCGGCGATTCCCGCGCGGACGAGGTGCAGGCTGAATATGAAGATCTGCGGGGCTTGATAGCGTCGGTGTACAAGAAATTCAGCGATGCGGCGAAGGATAAGGATGAATTTAGGATCCCCATTGTTCCCAGCGGTGATGATGAAGCGTTTATCAAGGCCGGATATTTCAACAATGCGCAGGGATATGTGCTGCGTTTGGGGCTTGAATGCGGCTATGTGCCCCAATCGGATGTCATGAAGGTGTACAATTGGCATCTGCGCAGCGGCAAGGCTTCGCCAAAAGGTCTTTGCGCCAACCATCCTTCCAAGAAAAACCTTAAAGACAAGCATATATGGTACACGACAAATGCCGAACAGCATTGGTACTGGTGCTTCAGGCATATCGGCCGTGACGATCTCGCCGACCTCGTGTTTGATGCGACTGTGAAATATTCTGTGTCGGACGAGTATTATGTCGGCGAACGCTATCGCGACGACAATCCGTGGTACTTTCCGTGGAGCCCGAACGCCAGCGGCAGCGGACGCATCATCCGCATGCTGCTTAACGACAGTCAGTTCTGAAAAGAGGCGTAAGTGTTTTTGTCCGAATTGAGTGCTTGGGGTGCCGG
>JAFVZE010000337.1 GCA_017508315.1 Kiritimatiellia bacterium
GACCCTGTCACCGCACATTGAGAGGGCGCGCTGCCGGCGTTTCCCGAGACAGTACGCCTTGAAACCCGCGATTTCGCAATCGCGGCGCTCCATGAGCCAAAGATCCTTCGGTGTCCAGTCGGAATCGTTGTTGGTCGCAAGCGAGGGTGATATCTCGGCCTCTACCTTTACGGTCTTCGCACCTTCCGCCTTGACCGTAAAATATGCCACTGGACGCGAAAACACATCAAGATTATCGGTGAATTTCGGAGTCATGCATTCGAGCGTGACATTGCGGCCAAACCCGTCCGTCATCCTGAACACACTCGTCAACGGACGCACCTCACATCCGGCGAAACGCAGTGCGGGAACATCATAGCCGCGATCCCGCCACTGAAGATCGGCCTTGCCGCCCATGATGCGGTATTTCACACCATCAAGAGTTACGTACACTCTGATGGGCTGTTTCGCGCCGAACCAGATCTCCGTATCGGCATCGGTCGGATTCTCCGACGGCGACCATATCGAAAAGAACGGGTCGCACGAGACGACAGGAACACTCGGCGGACGGAAATCGCCAAATGCCGAAAATACGGTGGCGGTCATTGCCGCCAATGCAAAACTACAAACTTTCACTGATATCATTCCTTTCCGTAATATGGGGTAAGTGATACATAATTCACGCCGAGCTCTTCGCCTTCCTTGGCGGATGAGTTGTGGAAAGACACTTCTATCTCTGACGATTCTGCCGTGAAGACGATCTGCCCTAGGTTTATGCGGGCGCATCCGTCGTTCTGTCCGTACCGGCCTTTTATGCGGCGGTCGACATGCGTCCATGTGAGAACCGGATCAACCTTTGCGCCTGCGCCGAGCGATGCCGCTACGGCAAACCTGCGCGGTGCAGTGCGCTTAGCCTTCACATCCTTTGCGTCGAATGCGGCGTAGCGCAACCTGTATTTGCGGCCTGGAACGAGATTTTTCGCCGTCTGGACAATCTTCGCGGAAGAATCCTTCTCCTTCACCAGCACGGCGAACGTGTCGCCGATGCCGCCGTTGCCGCCCCAGCGGTTCTGACTGGACATCGCGAAACCTTCGAAAGAATCCGCGCGAACGGTGCCGGAGACTTTCCATGAATCGAGATTTCCACGGAAATCGCCGTTCATGATGTGGTCGGGGCGATAGGAATATCCGAACTTTTCGGAAAGCATCGTCTTTCGCCCTTCCACGACATAATGGCGCATCAGCGCAAAGCACCAACGGTGCAGTTCCTCGTCGGCATAATAGCTCCCCCAGTATCCGATGGATCCGAGCCCTTCGAAAGTAGGATCGTTGGCTATCATGTTGAGCTGCATGTCGAGATAGTATTTATAGTCGACCTCAGGATGGTGAGCAAGCGAAAGAATCGGCACCTGCGTGAAGTTTCCGAGCGCGATGCAGGCGGAGCCGACGGAGAGCGGATACGTCGCGCGGTAGCGGGCTATGGTGTCGGTGATGTAGTTCTTAAGATATTCGCGCGCCTCCGACTCCGTCTCTTTTGTGCGGCA
>JAFVZE010000338.1 GCA_017508315.1 Kiritimatiellia bacterium
CAACCATTACGACGAATTCTGTCTCGCCGTGCGCGGCTATCGGAACCGCGACTATCCGACGGCCGACGACGGAGTGCGCACGATGCGCTTCGTCGAGGCGGTGCTGAAATCCGCCAAGGCCGGCGGCCGCTGGACCAAGGTGTAAACAAGGAGATGGTGCAATGAACTCAAAAACGATGATGCTTGCGGTCGTGTCAGCGATCGCTTTGTCGCCTTTGGCGGTTCTTTCACAGCAGACCAACAAATGGGCGAATTCAACCGCCAACACTCCCGATACCGCCTACGACTGGACGGTAGGGGATCATTGGGAAAACGGCTTGCCGCCGGCTGAAGGCTGTTATGTAAATATCTCGCCTTCAAAAACGCTCTACGTGAGGCTTTCGGAGTTTGTTTCGCCGCAATACTTTGTTGGGAATGCCAATGTTCGCTATCTCGGCAATGTCAGTATGAAGGACGGAAACGTCGGAGCGAAACGCGATCGTGCGACGTTCTATTCGAGCGGCTATCATTACGGCGATATAATCTTTCCTTCTGGGCAAACGATAACGCCGTATCTGACCAATCCTAAAATATGCGGGCGTCTGTGTAATTACGATACTTCTAAATCAATGGCGGTAACTGTGCCGAGTGGAGGTTTACATTTCCGTTTCGATCTGTACGCCCGAAGCGGAGGGGAACTCCGTACGGACGATTTTTCCGAGCTGAAGTATTTGAGCGTTGGCAACGGGACTGTCAATTTCTACGCTCCCGCCGGAGCTGAGGCGGTCGGTGGGATCTGGCGGCTTGAAAAGGGATCTCCTTTCGCTTATCGAGTTTCTGCCGCTGCGCATCCCCTTGCTGTCGGTACGTTTGTTGCGTCGGGCGCGGCGTTGGAAGAAGGAACATTTTTGAAGCACGTTTTTGATGATTCCGTTATTGAGTTGAGTGCTCCTGCGCTTTCTTCGGGCGAAATGGAACTTTCGTTTGAGGCCTTCAATCCCGATTTTACCGCGACATTCGTCAATCCGTTCATTATGCAGGGCACGCATCTGTATTTGTGCGCCTATCGTTCCAGGGCGGAAGACAGGGCGCGCATTTCGTTCGTCAACGGATTTAACTGTACGTCAACGGTGAGTGTCGATCTCAATATCGGCATAACCGAATTCGATAAAATACCTGCCACATTCGTTTTTGGCAAGATTTTAGGGGATTGGAAAAGCGGTGCAATGGTATTGAGAAACGCGCACTTGGAATTTGAGGGCGATGTTTTGTTTGAAGACAAGCATCCTTTTGCGATGCCGGCCGGAGCGAACGGAGCTTATATCGCAAGATTGACCGCGACCAATACGCAAAAGGTGGTAATCAGCTCTCTTCGCGATTTTGCCGGTACCGTCGTTAAAGACGGAAGCGGTATGCTGACGATCGGGTTTGAAGACGCTGTCAACGTCGGTTCGCTTGTTGTCGAGGACGGCGCTTTAACGGTGGTCAAGAATGAAAACGCCGGTTCGCGGATGCTCTCCTTCAAGTCGGTCTCCGTATCCGATGGAGCTGAATTGGTCGTGCCGGAGGAAGGGATTTACACCGAAGAGCTGTCGCTTTCAGATGCGGCGGTCGTTTCCGGCGGCAAGATCACGGTACTGGCTGCGTACGATTCCGGAACATTTGTAAACGATCTCGGAACCGGCGAAGTTGTCGGGTGTCCTGCATTCTGGCTCGATGCGGCCAAACCGGAGACGATTGAATACACAACCGAGAACGGTACGAATTATGTGACGAGGTGGAATGACTGCCGTGCAGGCGAGTTGATGTTCTGTACGAATATGGTGGAACGGCCGACCTATGTCTGCGGCGAAACGATGGCGGAAAAGTATGTGCGTATAGCCAACTGTCCGAATGCGAAAGATTACAGCGAAACGCAGATGCTGGTCTGGAATGTGCCGATACGCGATATCCGGGCGGTGTTTCTCGTGCAGGATCCGACTGAAGGCGGGGGTGTGATTCTTGGACGTTGCTCCTGGCGCGTTTCGAACGATTTGACCGGGTGCAGTTCCGGTGGCCCCTACTATCGTGAGAACTATCTTTACCATACCATCCCTCTTGTGCACAGGACCTACACGACTCCCGCTGTAACGCAGGGGCGGTTTTATCTGAACGGTTTTGAAGTCGCCGGAACCAATACCGCGTATCTCGGCAAATTTATGCAGCTTGTGGAACATCATGTAAACACCAATCTTGTCGGGGGAACGGCAAAGGCGGTCGTCTGCGATGCTTTCGGCGGTTGCTACGACAGTCCGAGCGCGACTTATATCCCGTTTTCCAACGGCGGTATGCGTATTGCCGAATACATCATCTATACGAATTCGCTCACCCATGCCGAGCGTGTGAGCGTTGCGCAGTATCTTTCCCGGAAATGGTTTGGGAAAAATATCTATTACACCGTTACGGATGAAAAGAAAAAAGAATTGTCCCCGATGTCCGCATCAAGTGTTCAGTTGCAGGTTCCGCCGGGAAAGGATGTCGCATACGAATCGCTGGAAGGCGGCAGGTTGACCAAGATCGGAAGCGGCAGAATGTACTTGAAGACATTGCGAGGGTCCGATATTGAGGTGAAAGAGGGTGAATTGCTGCTCTCTGCGTGGGATAGAAATCTTCTTGTGCCGCCGGATTCGTGGCTTCATGTTGCAGCTGACGCAAGTGATACGATTGTCACGGAAAATGACGGAGTTGCCTTATCGCGCTGGAAAGCACTTAATCTTCCGGGCGAGTCGCTGGTCAATCACCTGTCTGTTAAAGCAAAAATCGTCAGTGCTGAAAACGGCATGAACGGGCGGCCGCTTGTCGATCTTGGGGAAAAGGATAAAGGAGCGGCGTTGAAATATGAAGGCGTCAATTCCACGGGCTTGACGAAAACCGGATTTGCCGTCTATGATTCCGCAGCCGGCGGCGGTGCGTTTTTTGGCAGTGTCGTGAATGGGTTTCCAAGTAGGGGATTTCCGCACGACCGTACCGGCGGAGAATATCCTCCGGTAGTCTGCGACGGCAGTGAGCATGGTACCGCTTCGTGGACTGGTATTCCCGCCATGCGTACGGCAGCGGCCAACGGCAGTGCGGTTTTTCGGCGCAACGGAAGCGTCATTGATCCGTTTGAAGTTCCGTTTCTGTTTGCGCCAGAGCGTTTCTCGTTTAGATATCCGGCCGGTCGGCAGATTTTGCATTTCGGTGCTTACGGTCAGAGCAGTCAATTCAACGGCGGTTTGAAGTTGGGTGAAATGATTCTTTTCGAGCGTGAATTGACTGACGGGGAGATGGCTTCTACGGAAGCGTATCTCGCGAAGAAATGGTTCGATGTCGACACCCCCGGTTACGGTTCCGCGGCGAACAAGGTTGAAGTCGATGCGGGCGCGAAGCTGACGGTGCTCGGCGAAGGTTTTTCGGCCACCTCGCTTTCCGGCGGCGGCACGATCGACGGCGACGTCAGGCTTGCGGACGGCGGCACGATCGCTATCGCCGTCGGAGAGGACGGTTCCGCCGCTGCGTTGTCAATCAAC
>JAFVZE010000044.1 GCA_017508315.1 Kiritimatiellia bacterium
ACTATGCCATCGCGGACGGCCTGAGGTGGCTCTTTATCCGTCACGGCAAATGGAGAGGTCTGAATTGCGCCAGAGAGCGAAACGGCGACTTGCAAATGGAATTCGAGCTGCTTTCAGGATGAGATTCGAAGTGGATACTTGGAAATACGGAACAAAACCCTTTGAGACTGCGAAAATCGCGCAAGGCTCTCCAAGGGCTCGGTAGCCTTTTCAAAAGGTGGGGATATTCCAGAAGCGGTCGGGGTATACCATTCCGGCATGATTTTGGTATAATGTCACGAGTAAATTTTCAAGGAGAAACCGAAAATGGCACTGAATATAGTAACCGAAACCGACGGCCGCGTGAGAATCCGCAACGTGCTCATGAGCGTGAGCGACAAGACCGGGCTTGACGAGTTCGTCCCCGCTCTGGTCAAGGCCTGTCCCGGGGTGCGCATATATTCGACCGGCGGCACTTATGCCAAGATCAAGGAATTGCTCGGCGACGAGGCGGACGGAACGCTGGTGGCGGTTTCCGACTACACCGGCCAGCCGGAGATGCAGGGCGGGCTCGTGAAGACGCTCGATTTCAAGATTTATCTCGGACTGCTTTCCGAAACGTACAACGACGCGCATCAGGCCGATCTGAAGCGCCTTTCGGCCAGTCCCATCGACATGGTCGTCGTCAACCTCTACCCGTTCCGCGAGACGGTCGCCAAGGAAGGCGTCACGCCAGAGATGGCGCGCACGAACATCGACATCGGCGGACCTTGCATGATCCGCGCTTCGGCCAAAAACTACCTGCGCGTCGCGTCCGTCACCGATCCGCTCGATTACGGCAACATCGTCAACGAGCTTGCCGCCCACGGGGGAACGCTCGGCTTCGACACCCGCTTCAAGCTCATGAAGAAGGCTTTCACGCACACGGCCGAATACGACAGCGCGATTTCGAACTTCTTCACTTCCCGCACCTGGGAGGAAGTCGACTCGGCCTACGTCAAGCATTGAGATGAAAAAGCCCGACGAGAAGAAGATCGCCGCGCTCGTCAAGAGCCTGCTCGCGGAGCTGGGCGAAGATCCCGGGCGTGAAGGCCTCAGGAAGACCCCGATGAGGGTCGCCAGATCGCTGGCGTTTCTGACGCGCGGCTACCGCCAGAACATCAAGAAGGTCGTCAACGGGGCGTATTTCGCCAGCGGCACGAACCATATGGTCATACTGAAGGACATCGAACTTTATTCGATGTGCGAGCACCATATGCTGCCGTTCTACGGCAAATGCGCCATCGGCTACATCTCGAATGGCAGGGTGCTCGGGGTTTCCAAACTTGCGCGCATAGTCGATATGTATTCGCGCCGCCTCCAGATTCAGGAGCGCCTCACCGAAGAAATCGCCGATGCGATAATGAAAGAGACCGGCGCCGAGGGCGTCGGGGTCGTCATCAACGCCAAGCACCTCTGCATGATGATGCGCGGCGTCGAAAAGCAGAACAGTTCGATGACCACGAGCGCGGTGCTCGGGAGTTTTCGCACGGACGAAAAGGTCCGGCAGGAATTTCTTTCCCTCATAAAATGATCATGAAACGTCTTCTTACCGTTCAGGACATCTCCTGCGTCGGACAGTGTTCGACAACGGTCGCGCTCCCGCTCATCTCGGCCTGCGGCGTCGAGTGCGCGATTCTGCCGCCGGCTATTCTCTCCAACCACACCGGCGGTTTCAAAAGCTGGACGTTCGCCGATCTGACGCCGGAGCTCGGCAAGGTCGAGGCGAAATGGGTGGAGCAGGGCATAAAGTTCGACGCCTTCTACTCCGGCTATGTCTGCGAAACGCACATCGCCCCCATCCTTTCCATAATGTCCTCCTGCGCCAATCCCGGCGCCGTCCGCATCGTCGATCCGGCGATGGCCGACAACGGCCGGCTTTACACCGGCTTCGCCGGGGATTTTCCGTCGAAGATGGCGCAGCTCTGCAGGGGGGCCGATTATCTGCTGCCCAACCTCACCGAGGCGGCGCTGCTTGTCGGAACCGAGCCGAAGCTCTCCGGCTATACGGAGAAGGAAATCGAAGAGCTTATCTCCCGCCTGCACGCTCTGGGCGCGAAGAACGTCGTTTTGACGGGCGTATCCTTCGATCCCGCGCGGCTTGGAAGCGCGGTCAGCGACGGCAATAAGGTCGAATACGATTTCAATGAGCGTATCGAACGGATGAGCCACGGCACCGGCGATGTGTTCGCCTCGGTGTTCGCCGGGGCGATCATGCGCGGAAAAAGCGCTCTGGAGGCGACGGCGATCGCCGCCGACATCGTCTGCGAAGCGATCAGAGCCACCGACGCCGACCATTGGTACGGTGTCAATTTCGAGCGTACGATTCCGCATCTTGCAGGTGTTTTCTCGTAAACAAGCAAACAAAAAAGGAACAGACAAATGAAAAAACTGATGATCGCAGTGTGCATGGCAGTTATGGGAGTTTCGGCCGCCAACGCCGATTTCATCTGGAACTGGTGGACGACCAGCAACGCCGGCAAGCCGCAGAAGACCAGTCTCAAGGGATGCTCGCTCGGCATCGCTTCCGAACTCAAGGAAGTGCAGGGGGCGCAGATCGATCTTCTTTTCAACAGGTCCAAGTCGGTCAAGGCCGGCGCGCAGGGCGCCATCGGCTTTTCCCAGACCGAGAAGCTCCGCAACGGTGCGCAGTTCGCGCTTGTGAACAAGGCGAAGTCCGCCGCCCTTCAGCTCGGACTCGTCTGCATGAACGAGACCGGTTTCCTCCCCGTCTTCGTGTTCTTCAATTTCGACGCGAAGATGTTCGGGAAGTGAGCCTACTTCCTGTATCCGCTCTTCCGGCCCGGCCGTGAAGATGCAATCGGGGCAGATATGAACACGATAGCAGAAATTCTGGAGCGCAACGCCCGGCAATGGCCGGGCGACGTCGCGCTGGTGGAGATAAACCCTCAGGAGCTCGAGTCCCGTCATACCACATGGCGCGACTATTCGCTCATAGAATCCTCTCCGCTCGACAAGTTCCGCAGCGAACTTACCTGGCGCGAGTTTGACGAGAAGGCCAACCGCTTCGCCAATCTGCTGCTCGCCCGCGGTTACCGCAAAGGCGACAAGATCGCGATTCTGCTCATGAACTGTCTTGAGTGGCTGCCGATTTATTTCGGAGTCCTCAAGGCGGGCTGCATGGCCGTGCCGCTCAATTTCCGCTATACCGCCGACGAGATCAAGTACTGCCTTGAACTTGCCGACGCCGACGCGCTTGTGTTCGGACCCGAGTTCACCGGCCGCGTGGAGCAGATCGTGGACCGGGTGCCGCGCTTGAGGATGCGCGTTTACGTCGGCGACGACTGCCCGAGTTTCGCCGAGTCCTACCGGACGGCGACGGCTCCGGTGTCCGCGGCGGAGCCGTGCATCCGCATGACGCCGGAAGACGAGGCGGCCATCTATTTTTCGTCGGGAACGACCGGGTTCCCCAAGGCAATCGTGCTGCAGCACAGGTGCCTGCTGCACAGCTGCGAGGTGGAGCAGGCGCACCACGGACAGACGAAAGACGACGTGTTTCTCTGCATTCCGCCGCTCTATCACACCGGCGCGAAGATGCACTGGTTCGGAAGTTTTCTCGTCGGCGGCAGATCGGTGCTGCTCAAGGGCGTGAAACCGGAGTGGATTCTGCGTGCGGTGTCCGAAGAGCGCTGCACCATCGTCTGGCTGCTCGTTCCCTGGGCGCAGGACATTCTCGACGCCGTCGATTCCGGCGCGGTCAAACTTGACGAGTACAAGCTTGACCGGTGGCGGCTTATGCACATCGGCGCCCAGCCGGTGCCGCCGAGCCTCATCAAGCGCTGGAAAACGGTTTTCCCCGGGCACGACTACGACACGAATTACGGACTTTCCGAGTCCACCGGCCCGGGTGCGGTGCACCTCGGAATCGAGAACATCGACCATGTCGGCGCGATCGGGGTCGCCGGCTACGGCTGGGAGACAAAAATCGTCGGCAGCGACGGCGTGACCCCGGTGAAACCCGGCGAGGTCGGGGAGCTTGCGCTCCGCGGAGCGGGGGTGCTCAAGGAATACTACAAAAATCCGGAGGCCACCGCCGAAATTCTCAAGCCCGACGGTTGGCTCCTGACCGGCGACATGGCCGAAGAGCGGGATGGTTTCATCTATCTGGTCGACCGCGCCAAAGACGTCATCATTTCCGGCGGCGAGAATCTCTACCCCGTGCAGATCGAGGATTTCATCCGCGGTCACAACGCGGTTAAAGACGTCGCGGTCATAGGACTTGCAGACGCGAGACTCGGCGAAATCGCCGCGGCGATCGTGTCCGTCAAGGACGGCATGACTTTGAGCGAGGACGAACTTTCAGCGTACTGTCTTGATCTGCCGAGGTACAAGCGGCCGCGGAAGATAATTTTTGCGGAGGTTCCGCGCAACCCGACGGGTAAAATCGAAAAACCCAAACTTCGCCGGATGTACGGCGCGGCCGGTCTGGTCGCCAAACAGAACGAAATCGGTTCCTGAAAACAGCGGAGGGGAAATATGAGGAATATCGCCGTTTGCAGCTGGAGCTACCGCATGAGCGCGGCGCAGGTCGCGCGGGAAATGGAGAAAAGCGCCGTCGAACTCGTCCATCTGGCGGTGAATCCTTTCGTCGATCCGCTCGCCGTGGTGCCGGGGACCGCCGGCGAGACCGAGAATGTCGGCGGCACCGGCGGAGTCGATCCGATAGACAAGCAGCGCCGCGACATCGAAGAACTGCTCGCTTCCGGCAAATGGAAGATTTCCTCCACGCTGTTCAACTCCCGCTATGACGATTATTCGACGCTCGAGTCCATCCGCAGGACCGGCGGGCTCGTGCCCGACGAGCACTGGGAGGAGAACCGGCTGCTCGTGGAGAAGGTGATCAGGCTCTCGGCCGAATGGAAAAGCCCCTATGTGATGCTGCACGCCGGTTTCATCAACCATGCCGACAAGGCCGGTTTCGCGAAACTGACCGACCGGCTCAAATATGTGCGAGACATCTGCGCCGACGCCGGAACCGAACTGACGCTCGAGACGGGGCAGGAGACGGCCGACGATCTTGCCGCGATGCTCAGCGATCTGCCGGGAGTGTACGTCAATTTCGATCCGGCCAACATGATTCTATACGGCAAAGGCGATCCGGTGCGGGCGGTCGGGATACTCGCCCCGTGGATACGTCATGTCCACATCAAAGACGCCAATTATTCGAAAACGCCCGGCGAATGGGGCGAAGAAGTCGAATGGACGAAGGGTCAAGTCGACGCCGACAGGTTCATCGCCGCGCTCGACGAAATCGGTTTCGGGGGAGCGCTGGCGGTCGAGCGCGAAGCGGGCGAAAACCGCGCCGGCGACATCGCCGCGGCGGTCGAAGATCTCAAGCGGAGGACGCGAGGATGAAAAGGGTCGCGATCGTCGGGTTCGGTTTTATGGGAAAAACCCATTACGGAGCCTGGAGAAAGTGCCGCGGGGCCAAGGTGGTCGCCGTGTGCGATTCCGATCTCGCGCAGCTGACCGCCAAAGTGACCGGCAACATCAAGGGCGCGGCCGACAATTCGGCGCTCCCCGAAACGGTCAGGGTGTGGGACGATTTCTCCGCCATGCTTGATGCCGGAGGATTCGACATCGTCGACATAACCCTGCCTACGCCGCTGCACCCCGATATGACGATCGCCGCGCTCAATGCCGGTTATCATGTCCTTTGCGAAAAGCCGATGGCGCTCGATCTCAAGTCCTGCGACCGGATGCTCGCCGCGGCGAAGAAGTCCCGGAGGTGTCTGCTCGTCGCGCAGTGCGTAAGATTCTTTCCGGAATACGCGTATCTCGCCGGCCTCGTGAAAAGCGGCAGATACGGAAAGGTGGTCGCCGCCGACTTCACCCGCTTCATGTCGGCGCCGAAATGGTCGCCGAAAGGCGGATCGTGGCTGCTGGACGAATCCAAGTCCGGAGGGCTTTACGTCGACGCCCACATCCACGACGCCGACTACATCGTTTCCGTCTTCGGAAAGCCGAAGTCGGTTTTGTCGAAAAGCCGCCGCTCCGTCCGCGGCTATGTCGATCATACGACCACCATTTACGACTATCCGGACATGCTCGTCACTTCCGACAGTTCTTTCGCCGCTTCCGATTCGCTGGTCTGGGACGCCGCGGCAAGGGTTTTTTTCGAAAAGGCGAGCGTATATCTCGGCGCGGCGTACAAGAAGCCGCTTACGGTTTATCCGCAGGGAGGCAGGCCGTTTTCGCCGAAACTGTCCGCGAAAAGCGGCTATGAGGCGGAAGTCGCCTACTTTTTGAAAATGATCGACGGCGGCGCGGACATCAAGGTGCTCACCGCGCAGGACGCGCGCGATTCGATCGCGCTCGTTCTCGCCGAACGCAGAAGCGCACGGACCGGCAGATCCGTGCGGCTGTCCTGAAAACGTCAGACCATGTCCGTTGTGGCTAACATAGGCAGGGCGGCGGCGGAATTTCCCGGAATCTTCCGGGGGTGGACCGAATATGTCGGCGAGACGGCGGCGGTTGCGCTGTCGGTGGCGTTCAGGCCCTGGAGATTCCGTTTCCGCGATGCCGCGCTCGCATTTCAGCGGGCGGCCTGCGAAGGTCTGGCGATCGCCTCGGGAATAGGTTTTCTTCTCGGCGTCATCCTTGCGTTTCAATGCGCCGCGGCGCTGCAGATGTTCGGTGTGGAGGTCTACGTCTCCGACATGCTGGTCATCGCTCTCTTCAGGGAGCTCGGGCCGGTCGTGACCGCCATAGTGCTCGCAGGACGCTCCGGCAGCGCCTTCGCCGCCGAGATCGGAACCATGAAAGTGAACGAGGAGCTTGACGCGCTCAGGACCATGGGGTTGAATCCGATACGTTTTCTCGTGCTTCCGCGGGTGGCGGCGGTTACGGCGGCGATGCCGGTGCTGACGATTTTCTCCGAGCTCGCCGGGCTTCTGGGCGGACAGATCGTGCTGCAGGCGATGAATGTGCCCTCCGCGATATTCTGGCAGCATGCGGTTTCGTCCGGGACCGTCTTCATGATCGTCTTCGGACTCGTTAAATCGGCGTTTTTCGGGATGCTGGTGGGGCTTATCGGCTGCGGAGCCGGACTGCGCACCCGCTCCACCGCCGACGGCGTGGGCAGATCCGCCACTTCCGCGGTGGTGGGCGGCATGGTGGCGATAGCGCTCGCCGACGGGATCGCGGCGGCGATATGCCATGTCTGGGGGGTGTGACATGGAAAAAGACGCGGTCGTGGAGCTGGAGCGCGTAGATGCCGGCTATCCGGGATC
This sequence comes from Kiritimatiellia bacterium, assembly GCA_017508315.1. Taxonomy (GTDB): domain Bacteria; phylum Verrucomicrobiota; class Kiritimatiellia; order RFP12; family UBA1067; genus UBA1067. The sequence goes on from JAFVZE010000044.1 coordinate 7,272, forward strand.
GCTCGTGCTTTCCGATATTTCTTTTTCCGTCGCCGGAGGAGAGATATTCGTTCTGCTCGGCACTTCCGGGTGCGGGAAATCGACGGTCATGAAGCACATGATCGGGCTCAATCCTGTTTTGCGCGGCACGCTGCGGGTCGCCGGGCTCGAATGGAGCGCAGCAACCCGGGCGGAACTCTGCCGGAAAATCGGGGTTATGTACCAGAGCGGCGCGCTCTTCGGTTCCATGACCTGTCTTGAGAACATACTTCTGCCGCTGGAGGAGTTTTCGCCGCTGAAAAAGAAAGAGCGGACGGAAAGGGCGATGGAGCTGCTGCGCGACGTGGAGCTCGCGGAGGCGGCGGACAGGATGCCGGGCGAGATTTCCGGCGGCATGCGCAAACGCGTGGCCATCGCACGGGCGATGGCGCTCGATCCGGAGGTCGTGTTTCTCGACGAGCCGAGCGCGGGGCTCGATCCGATAACCTCTTCGGCGCTTGACGATCTGATTCTTTCGCTTCGCGAGTCGAAACGCATGACCTTCGTGGTAGTCACCCACGAACTCGCCAGCATTTTCAAGATCGCCGACCGCTGCGCGATGTTCGACAAGGCGCGCCGGACGATGATCGCCATCGGCGAGCCGGAGCGTCTGCGCGACGGATCGAACGACGATTTCGTGCGGAAATTTTTCAACAGGGGGTAGTGAAATGTCCGACAGCAACCATGCCAATTATTTTCTTGCGGGGCTTGCCGTGATCGCGGCGGCGGCCGCTATCGCCGCCGCGCTCGTATACATCGGCGGCGTCAGGGGCCGGGGCGACAAGATTCTCGTCGAGACGTATTACGACAAGCCGATAAGCGGACTGTCCGTCGGAAGCGATGTCAATTTCCGCGGCGTGAAGATCGGTGAAGTCCGCGAAGTGTCTTTCGTCGGGGCGAAATACGAGGTCAACGGCATCGACAGGTTCAAAATATACATTCTCATGGCGATAGAGCGCGGGAGTCTCGGCGTTTCCGGGGGCCGCCGCGCCGGTGAGCTGTGCGGTGAGATGGTGGAGAGGGGGCTTCGGGCTACGGTCAGCGCAAGCGGCATTACCGGACTTTCCCGCGTCGAATGCAATTTCAGCCCGAATGCCGTGCCGATGCCGATCTCCTGGACGCCGCGTCATCCGTATATCCCTTCAAAACCTTCGCTGCTGGAAAGTTTCTCGGATTCCGCCACCAAGGCCATGAATCAGCTCAACCGTATGGATTTCGCTTCGGTCTGGAGCAATGTAAACGTGACGGTTTCATCCGCGGCGTCGGCCATCGGCATGCTGGAAACGCTTATTTCATCCCGGCAGCGGGAGTTCTCGGAGTTCATGCGCAATATCGAAGAGGCGTCATCATCGCTACGAGATTTCGCCGATGCGGTAAAACGCAATCCTTCGCTGCTGCTTTCCGGGGAAAACCCCCGTCCGCTCGAGGAAACTTCCGGACGGAGGGATTGAAAAACTGGAAAATACGAGGAATCATCTCAAAACAGAAGGGATCAAGAAATGATGAAAACAACCGTACTCGTCGCCACATCGTCGCTGTTTTGCGCATTCGCCGGCGCGTCGACGTTCGAGCATTCGCTGTCGGGGACCAAGCCTTGGACGAACGAGAACTTTCTCGACGATCCGCAGGAATTCAGTTTCGCCGTGGTCTCCGACCGCACCGGAGGCGAGCGTAAAGGGTATTTCCCGAAAGCGATGGACGCGCTGAATCTGCTGCGCCCGGAGTTCGTGATGTCGGTCGGCGATCTCATCGCCGGCGGCGGGGTTCCGGAAAAGGATCTGCGAAAGCAGTGGGACGAACTTGAAGGATACATCGCGAAACTGAAGATGCCGTTTTTCCATGTGGTTGGCAACCACGACATCTGGACGGGTTTCAACGGCCCTTCGAAGGGGCGGACGACTTCGATCAGACTGTGGCACGAATACTGCGGCACCAACACCTATTACAGTTTCAAATACAAAGACTGCCTGTTCGTCTGCCTCGATTCGATGGAGCGGCACGAATACTACCCGCCGCGCGAGGCGCTGTCGGAAGCGCAGCTGGACTGGGCGGCGCGGCAGTTCGAGGAGAACGCGAACGTCCGCTGGCGGTTCGTTTTCGTGCACAAACCGCTCGATTTCATGAGCGATAGGTGGCTCAGATTCGAGCGCAGAATCGCCAAATACGACTACACCGTGTTCTTCGGCGACTGGCACAATCACGTCAAAGCGGTGCGCAACGGCAAAAACTACTATATGATCGGCACCACCGGCGGCGGCATTGACGGCAATGTCTACAACGATCTGCGCGGCGGTTACATGGATTCGGTGACCTGGGTGACGGTGACCGCGAAGGGTCCGGTTGTCGCCAATCTCGCGCTGTCGGGGATTTACGACGACGACATCCAACGCTGCGCGACCACCAGGGGATGGATGGAGGCGCCTCTTGACTATCCTTCGCACCGCATCGGGGACATGTCGCGTTTTGCTGGAGAAAAGAATTCCGCGCTCGTTCCCGCCGAAGTCATGGAAGGCCCCGGATACGACTGGCATTTCAAACTTGCGGTGCAGCTCCGGCAGGGAAAAGTTTATGAGGCGGGAATCGAAAAAATGCCCAAAGGCGATATGCGCGTCGCGCTGCTCGGAGATGAAACGGCGAGCGCCAGAGCCGCCGAATTCGGAAAGAATACGGTCGTTTTCGATTTCGGTTTCAAGGGAGACAAGACGCAGAACGTCATCTGGCGTCTCATGCAGGGACAGCTGGAGGGGTACAATCCCGACCGTGTGGTGATTTCCGTCGGCGGGCATAACCGCGGCGAAAACAGCCCGGAGGAAATAGCCGCCGCTCTCGAGCGCATCGTTACGCTGGTGCGCGAGAGCGCGCCCGAGGCGCAGGTCGTTGTTGCCGACGTTAAATGAACAGGCTGGGTAAAAACATGAAAAGAGTTCTGGTCGCCGCGGCAGCGGCAGCGGCGACGTTCGCCGGTGCGGCCGATGTCCGCGCGTCTTCCTTTGCGCCCCGGCACGCTCTCAAGTTCGACCGTCCGGCGGAGGATTCGCACGCCGGCTGGGAGAACGAGTCGCTGCCGATAGGATGCGGCTGGTTCGGAGCGAGCGTCTTCGGAGGCGTCGCTTCGGAGCGCATAGAGTTCACCGACAATACGCTGCTCGTCGGCGGCAATCTCGACGGGATCGGGCGTTCGTCGGGGAGACGGGGAATGGGACTTACGTCCGCGGGGTGCCTTCGCATCGATTTCCCGTTCGGGACTGCCGATGGATATACGCGCTCGCTTTCTCTCGACGAAGCGCTCGCCGAAGTTGATTTTACCGTGGACGGAGTGCGCTATACGCGTGAATTTTTCGCAAGCTATCCTGCTCGCGTTCTCGCGGGCCGTCTGACCGCGTCGAAACCGGGGTCGCTGTCCTTCGCCGTCCGTTTCGATACCTACAAGTTCGACCGCACCGCGGAAAAGCGCGCGTCGGGACGGACGCTCGACGTGGATCAGCGTTTCGGAAAATTCGCCGTCCGCCATGCGCTCAGGGTGCTCATCGATACCGACGGAACCGTCACCGCCGACGGCGAGTCGCTGAAGGTGACGGGTGCAACGCGGGCCGACGTCTTTCTCGCCGGAAAGTCGAACTACCGTTTGGAGCCGCGCGTTTTCCTCGAGCCGGATCCGCTCGGGAAACTTGCGGGCAACCCCGAACCACGTCCCGAGGCCGAACGTCTTGCCGCGGCGGCCGCCGCGGCCGGCTATGACGCGCTCAAAGCGGCGCACATCGCCGATTACCGCGCGCTGTACGATCGCGTGTCGCTCGATCTCGGCGGAACGGATGCGGAGCGCAAGCGGACGACGCTGGAGCTCAAGGCCGCCTACGCCAAAGGGGAGGAGAGCGCCTATCTGGAGGAAGTTCTGTTCCAGTTCGGCCGCTATCTGCTTATCGCTTCCTCACGCCCGGGGACGATGCCTGCCAATCTGCAGGGAACGTGGGCGTGCGGCGAGCGTTCTCCGTGGGGCTCCGGGTATTGGCACAACATCAACGTCCAGATGAACTACTGGCCGGCGTTTTCGTGCAATCTCGCCGAATGTTTTGAAGCCTACGCGGCGTTTCACGAGGCGCTTCGGCCCGCCGCCCGGAAGATCGCGCTGTCGTTCCTTGAAAAACACGTTCCCGAGAATGTTCCCGAGGATGGCGAATCGCCCGATCTTTGGGTGACCGGGTGCGTTGTCTATCCGTACGCCCTTCAGGGAATGCCGGGTGGCAATTCCGGTCCCGGGATGGGCGGACTTACCGGAAAAATGTTTGCCGACTGGTGGGATTACACGCAGGACAAGGCGGCGCTGGAACGTTACATCCGTCCGGCGCTGAACGGTCTTGCCGATTTTCTCGTGCGCACCACGCGCAATTACGACGGATTGAATCTGGCGGTTCTTTCGGCTTCGCCGGAGATGCTTGTCAACGTCGAGCGCAACGTCTATCCGGGAGCGGTCGCTTATCAGACCGTCGGTTGCGCGTTCGACCAGCAGATGATCGCCGAAAGTGTTGACGACGCAAGACGCATCGGAGGATTCAAAGGGATAGGTGCGATGAATTTCGATCCTGTCCAGATCGGCCGGTCGGGGCAGATCAAGGAATACCGCGAGGAGAATTATTACGGTGAGATCGGAATGTACCATCACCGCCATGTCTCTCAGCTCGTCGGACTTATGCCGGGGCTTATGATTTCGCCTTTGACGCCGGCCTGGTGCGACGCTGCGCGTCTGACGCTGCGCGAACGCGGCGACTGGGCGACGGGCTGGGCGCTCGCCCACCGTCTCTGTCTGTGGGCGCGCTCCGGCAGCGGCGACGACGCCTACCGTCTCTACCGGACGCTTATCGCCGAGAAAACATACGCGAATCTGTGGGATTCGCATCCTCCGTTCCAGATCGACGGCAATTTCGGCGCGACGGCCGGAGTCGCCGAAATGCTGCTGCAGAGCCGCCTTGGAGAAGTGCGGCTTTTGCCGGCGCTTCCTCGCGCCTGGAGCAGAAAAGGTTCGTTCCGCGGTCTTCGCGCTCGCGGCGGATACGAAGTCGATTGCGAATGGCAGGACGGCAAGGTGGTCCGCTTCGATGTGCGCGGCGGGGCCGGACGTCCCAAGATTGTTCTGCCGGATGCGCGCGGTTGCGCGAAAGGGCCGGCGAAACTGCGCTTGGAACGCGCTTCGATGACGCTTTCATGGGAGCCTTCGCCGCAGGACGGTGCGGTGTACACGGTGCTGCGCAACACGCAAAGTTTGCCGGAGTACGTGACGCTCGCCACGGGTCTTAAGTCATGCCTGTTTACCGACAAGACGGCGTCGTTCCCGCAGGAAGACTACATAACCTACAAGGTTGTCGACGGCTCCGGCGCATTCGCGATAAAGACTTTCTCACGGGCGACACGGCTCGAAAAACAGCGCTATCTCAATTTCCTGCGTAGCAAGGGGGCGGTCGAACCGGGCGCTCCGTGGATACCGAATACCAAGGCGCCCGAGAAATCGCTCGAAGAGCTGGAGTAAAACACGTCTATTGTTGCACATATCCAAATCCCCGAAGTTTTACCGGGATTTCGTGATTTTTGTCTTTGATTCGAACTCGGATTGCGGACGCTGAGACTTCGCGTTTTTTAACATATATTGTTTCGCATTATTTAATACGGAAATGGTATAATGACGAAATAAGAAAACGGAGATTTTAAAATCATGAAGATGAAACATAAATTCTCGGTTGTTTTTTCGCTTGTTTGCGCGGCAATGTCCGGCTTTGCCGATCATATTGTGCGCACGGCTGGATCGCTGCTCGTTACGAACGATTCCGAGGTGATAACGCTTTCGACCGTCGCCAAGGGGCAGGTGGGAGTCCCCGCCGGGATGCCCGATCCGGTGTTCTGGCTCGATGCGAGCGACACCAACGGTTGGACGATCGTCAATGACGGCAGCGGATATCCGCGCGTCGAGACGGTTCCTTCCAAAGGGAACAGCCCGCGCTACGCGACGACCGCGGTGAGTGCGGAAAACGGAGATACCTGGTACGGATGGCAGCATAACGAGACGACATTCTTTGAGCCGCGCAAGCCGTACATAATCAAGGACCCGGATCTCCTGCCGGGGGTGGCGCTTGATTTCAACGTGCCGGGCGGCAACGGTTATGCTCCGCGAATCGGACTTGTGTTCAACAAAGTCGCCGAATATGAGGGAGCGACCCCGACCAATGCCATATTCAACATCGGTACGGTTATCGCCGTTTACGGCTCGCACGACGGGCGCGGATGGTTCCTGGGCGGCGGCCGCAGCGGCGGCGGCGCCACGTACGAATGGAACCGGTTGACGACGCAGCAGGTGCTCAACGGGTATGACTATACCAGTGCGGCCATACAAGGACGCAGCGCGATCAATCAGGCGCAGACGTTCGGTGTTCTGCGGCATGACGGGCTTCCGACATCGCCGGCCAATGTCGGCTTCAATCATTCTTGGGAGGTTCTGTCGTGGACGATGCAGACGGCGACGGCGGTCGCTACCGGCATCGGACTTGGCGATACCCGCGGCACCGGTTGGGAGCGCACCGGTCAGCAGCGTATCGCCGAAATGCTCATATTCGATGAAGTCCTGCCGTTGGAGACGGTGGAGAAGATTGAGACTTATCTCAACGCCAAATGGTTCGGACGCACGCTCGCAGGAACCGGCGGCAAGGCTGAGATAGGAACCTTGAGATCGGTTACGCCTTCGTTCTACAGCAATGCCGATACGGGGATAACGACTACCGTTGAAGTGAACGAGGGCGAATCGCTGACGATCGGACGCATCGAAGGCGGTCGCGGGCTCAGATCGACGATCCGCAAAACCGGTGCCGGCGAGCTCGCGCTGCGCGAAACCGGCGATTACGGCGGCAAGATCGCGCTTGCCGGCGGCACGCTGAGTATGCCGGTGAAGACGATTCCCGCGTCCGTCGGGCATATTGTCACCAACTGCTATTATCATGCCGACGCTTCCGCGGTTGACGACGTGATCGTTTCGGAGGAAGACGGTGTCGAATATGTTCTGGGGTGGAAGAACCGTACGGACGGCACTTATAAGGGGGAGGCGGTAATGCTCGCTCCGATAGCCTTGAGCCGGCGTCCGCGTTTCAACCGCGACGCCTTGGGACCGGGGAAGCATACGGTGGATTTGGGCGCCTACGGGTATGACAACGGCCGTTATCTTTCGTTTACCACCAATGCCGCGCACGGAACATCGTATCCGATGGAATTCGCCATCGACGGGATCGTGACGGTGGTGGCGGTTTACGGCGCAAACGGAAGCGGCGGCAATTTGTTCAACCGCCAGCCGTGGAGCCGCGGCAGTTTGACCAATATCGACATCTTGCGGGGATGGTCTAACGGCGGTTCCATGTTCAATACCGCTATCTTTGACCAAGATCGTTTCTTGACGGCTTCCAATGCGGTTGTTTTTGCCGACGGCATAAGGCGCTCGCCTCTTGAGGCTTTCGCCAAACCGGGTTTTCAGGTGCTGGCCGTCCGCAATCCCGGCTATGGCAGCGTGACCAGATTGGGGCTTGGCAGGCTTGGCGATAGCAATCTGGGCTTCGGCGGTTTTCAGCTCGCGGAGATATATGTTTTCCGGCGGCAGCTCTCGGATGATGAGATGAACGACTTGTCCGCTTATCTTGCTTATAAATGGTTCGGAAGCGAATTGAACGGATATGCCGCTTCCGGCCGCCGCCGCAAGTCCCCAGATATCGCCGATCTCGAAGTCGAAGCGGAATCGGCGATTTCCGTTTCCGCCGGTCAAACCGTCCGTGTCGGCAGGCTCAAGCTCGATTCTCCGCTTGCCGTGCGTGGCGGAGGCGTTCTGGAGATAGAAACGCTGGACAATGCGGCGGGCGTGGGCATCGCCGCCACCGGTGCCGATATAAGATTGACCGGTCCGTATGAGCCGCAGAGCGCTGCGGAGATCGCCCCCGATCCCGCATTCCATCTTGATCCTGCACAGAGTGTGCACTTTGAAATCAACCGTGTCAACGGCACCAATTTCGTGGTGCGTGCGCGAGACGGGGCGATGCGTCACGAACTTTACGCTCCGACTTCCGTCCGCAGACCGTGGATCGACACTTCGGCGATTTCGCCTTCGCTGCCGGTTTTGAATTTCGGCGCGTACTCCGGCAGCGGTTGCACGATGGGATTTGACCGTCCGATCGATGCGGTAAGGTCCGTTTACGTCATTTGGGCACCCAACGACAATGATCCCACGCATTATGCGTTCATGTTCGGTTCCTGGGATCAGATGCACGGAGATCCGCTTCGGGGTGTGCTGTACGATTACCATTGCGATCTAAATACTGATGCGGATGGTGTCTTGCGGCTGTTTCACGGCAACGGGATTTCCTCGCACGTCTCGTCGGGAGAGATATATGTCGACGGAGTGCGGACCAACAGGTTGTTCGCGCCCCGCGCCGGAGAACCGCGCCTTATCGAACTCCATCACACCGCGCCGGCTCATATCGCATCCTTCGCCAACGACCGTGCCATGGGTTCTCGCAACGGAGGCTCAATATTCGGTGAAACTTTGATCTACACCCGCGTTCTTTCCGAACGCGAGAAGGTGGCGACGCGCAACTATCTGATGAAAAAGTGGTTCGGAAAAACCGACGGCGAACTTGCCGCGCTGCCGGAGGCCGCGGCGGCGGAAATGGGTAAACTCGCCGGCGAAGGCGGTTTTGTCAAAGCTGGCGACAATACTGTCGAAGTGCAGGATATAAGCTCTTACACCGGAACGGTGACGGTAGCCGAAGGAACGCTGAAAATATCGCGGCCGCTGCCGCAGGCCGTGCCGGCGCTGGTGACGGACGGACTTGTTTTCCATGTCGATGCGAATAAGGGCATCGAACTGGTTGAAGGAACGGATAATTCGGTCAAAAAATGGAACAGCGTTCTGAATGACGGCTGGTGCGCGATTGCGGCCAAAGAATTATTTGATAATCATCAGTACGCCTCATATCCTACTCTCAAGACGGGGATGCACGACAATACTCCGTTTGTGCAGATGAACCACAGTTATCAATATATGGTGTTTTACAAGGACGGCGTCAGATCGCGCATAAAGGACATAAAGACCGTATTTTGGGTGGTCGGCACCGATGACGGGACCGGCGCGACGTTGGGCGGCGGTTTTCTTTTGGGCGGCGGCAACGCGAAAGATCCCGACGGCGGGGGCAGCCAGTGGGATTGGCATCGCGGCGGATCGAATGCGGGAGCGTACAGGAATTCCTTTGACGATCCGCTCACATGCAACAGCGCGACTGCGGTGGTGAGAGACGGCAAGTGGTATGTCGACGGTGAAAACGTGGACGGTTACTCCGCCGGACTTGGCAGCAACAAATGGCATTACATAACAGCCGTTCCGGCGGCGGTTTCCGCAACGCGTCCGTATGCGGCGAACGCCGACGGCTTCGCTTTCGATGGACGTCTTATGGAAAGGATTCTTGCAGGGCAGGCCGAGGATGTTCGTCATCGCGCCGGCGGACAGTCGCTGGCGGAAGTGCTGATCTACAACCGCACTTTGAGCGACAGCGAGCGTACGGCGGTAGAATCGTATCTGTCGTCCAAGTGGGGCTTTACGCAGGCGATGCCGACGAACGCCGTCGATCTTGAGATCGCGGACGGAGCCACGGTCGCGGGCGTCGGGACCGGGTTGTATTTCGCTTCGGTTTCGGGAGCGGGAACCGTCGACGGCGATCTTACGGCCGGCAGGCTGGTCGCGGACGCCGCGGCCGACTCCTGTCCTGTCGTCACCGGCGCCTTCATTCCCGGGGAGAAGCTGACGGTGGAGCTTCGCAATCTGCCCGACTTCACCGACGGGTTGAAGATAAAACTTCTCGAATGCGGCGATTTCGTCCTGGGTGAAAACGGCTGTGGGATCGTTTATGAAGGCGAAGTTCCCGCCGACGGGGCGGATGCACGGCTGTCGTTCAGTAACGGCGCGCTTTATCTGCGCTTCCGCCGCCGCGGCACCAGAATCATAGTCAGATAAGGGAATAATAATGATGAGAACTCTTTTTGCTCTCCTGCTCGCCGCGGTTGCGGCGGCTGCGGCGGAAACGTCTTCTGCCGCGCATATTGTCGAGATCGACCGCCCGGCGCAGTCGCCCGGCGAGGGACTCCTTTTGGGTAACGGCGATCTTTC
>JAFVZE010000339.1 GCA_017508315.1 Kiritimatiellia bacterium
GGGAGGCTGTCCGTCCAGATCCGCCAAAACGGCTATCAGTCGTTTTCCGGCGCGGCAAGCACTTTCCCGGACGGAATTTCAATGGGCTATGAGAATGGCGAACTTCATGTCGCGTCCTTTGGAAGCGGCCCGAATTCGCCGTCTTCGACGGGCAGGTCGGCAACGGCGGTGTCGGCGAGCGGTCTGAATACGCGGATAGTCTACGAGGGCGAAGGCGAGACGACGTCGAAGAATTTCTATCTGTATTCGCCCTTGAGTATCTTTGATTCAGGTGAGCATGGCGGGCTTGTTCTCGGCGGAGATTTTCGGCTCTGGAGCAGCATAAAGTCGTCGACGACGCAGCGTTGTCTCGTGCTTGCCGGCGAGAATCCCGACAACGAGTGCGTGATTTCCGGCAAGTTCGATCCTGACGGTCATTCCACGAACGAGAACCATACCCAGTGGCATATTACGAAGCGCGGCGCCGGCGTGTGGCGCTTTACCGCGGACGACCACGCCAACCTCAGCGGACTTATCGCCGTCGAGAACGGGATACTGGCTTTTGATTCGATCGCTCCGCGCGGAGAGCAGTGCGCCCTGGGCACCGGCGAGCGGACGTATGCGTTCGGGTCGGAGATTAGTGAACAGACCAGGGTGGACTATAATTATCTGCTTGGTTCGTCCGACGCCGTGGGCTATCTGCAGTATCGCGGCGCCGATCCGGCGCGCTGTCTCGATAGACCGTTCGCATTGTCTGGGCAGGGCGGTTTTCTGGCCGCAGAGAACGCAGGAGAAATACTCTATTCTGACGTTACCACCGCGTCTTCCGATCCCGCTACGCTCGTCCTCGACGGTCCCGCGTCCACCTCCGGTACGGTTTATAACGTTACTAACGGCGCAGGAGTGGTTTCCGTCAGGAAACAGGGCGCCGGGGCCTGGACGATGGGCGGAAAACTGGACTTCAGCGGTTCGCTGGAGGTTAACGGGGGCGAACTCGTTGTTCGCTGTCCTGCGGAATACGGCTACTACCGCTTCGTCATCAAGGAAGTTGCCGAGCACAATCCGGCTCTCGCGGAAGCTCACAAGGGGGTCTGGGGCAAAACCTGGGGTTATGTCTGCATTAATGAGGTCGCGCTCTATGACGGTGAGGGTCTGCGGCAGAACTTAGATCTTGTCGGAGTTGCGGATCACCGGTTATTGAAGCCGGGTGAAATGGCTTATTCCATGTCTCGAAAATATTTTGCCAATTCAGGAAATATCATCGAGAATCTTTGTGACGATCTTGCGCAGGCCACGAACGGAGCATGGAACGGGGTTGTCATGTACCTTGACGGTGCGGTCTCTCCGAGCAGGAGCGATCCGGACCATTGGATTTCCATTGATATGCGGCTGCCGGAGACGGCGCGGCGCATAACGAGTTATGATATCTGCTCGGGCAATTCCTTTACGGGATCGTCGGGTGGGCGGCTGCCGAGCGCGGTTGCGCTTTACGGCAGCGTCGACGGCGTCTTCTGGGACCTGCTGGGTGAAGAGTTCGATGAAATCGCCGACATTACGGCAAACAACAATTATCATTGGATGAAGGGGAATTACGCCATGTCCGGCGGGGCCGAGCGCTCGGGAGCAAAGCACAGCGGAGGTTGGGTGTTGAAAAAAACGGCGCCTGACGCGCAAAACGTTCTCCGTAATCTCGGGGCCGTGACGGTCGCCAACGGGGCGAGGCTTAAGTACGAGGGAGCTCCGGAGCTGGCGCCGAACATCAGTCATTTGAAACTTGATGCCGGAGCGACCGGAGCGATCGGCGGCTTTTCATTCGCCGCCGGCGGTTTGATTGAACTGTCCGGCCGGACGTCGCCGGACATGTCGGTGGCCGTGGATCTTTCGGAGGCGCGGAATCTGCACAACGTTTCGACATGGGCGGTGAAAATCGGCGGAAAGAGCAAGCCGAACTACAAGGTGAGAGCGACATCGGCGGGATTTGCGGTCAAAAAAAGCGGACTTGTTCTGCTGGTCAGGTGAGATGGAAGAACAAAGAATGAAACTTGTTGCAAAATTGGGCGTTCTGCTTTCTGCGGCGGTCTTCGCCGGACTGGACAATGTGGTTTTCGGAAATGATCGGGGTTTTCCGCGCCGACGGGATTTGCCTCAGCGGAGCGTGCCGGAGCGGAAGTTTGATCCCCGGGCGCGGGGATGGAAACTCGTTTTCGAGGACGGGTTTGACGGGCCGGCCGGCGGGGACTTCGACACCAACAAATGGTTTATTTCCTATTGGGATTCCTCCGCGAAGCGTTTCAGCGCGAAAAACAACGGATTGACACGGCTGGACGGCGACGGGCATCTGTCCATCACGGCGGACTTTGCTCCGGGGACCACCAACCTGATATGCGGCCCGGCGCTGCAAAGTCTGCAGACATGGTGCTACGGATATTTTGAGGCCCGAGTCAGATTTACGAAAAACAACGGCTGGTGGTCGGCATTCTGGCTTTACGGATCGTCCAACGCGTATGCGGCCGAAGACGGCAGCGAGATCGACATCTTCGAGGATTACAATACGCGCGAACAGCGCCGGAAGGGAGAAGCCGCTCCGTTGGCGCTGGATCACAATCTGCATGCATCGTACGGAAGCAACCGCGACCTGAAAAGCTACAACCGCAATTCGCGTCCTTCCGGGTCGCTCGACGATTTCCACACGATCGGCTGCAGATGGACGCCTTTTGAAATCGCCTGTTATTTTGACGGCAGGCTGCTGGACAACTCCGTCGACGGCGCCGATCCGGCGTTTGTGGCGTTCGACGCGTTCCACGAGAATGCGGTGCGCGCTCCGCTTCACGTGAAATTCAGCGCTCATATAATGCGATCGTGGGGGAACCGCGATCTGTCGGGATGCGTTTTCCCCGAGAGTTTTCTTGTCGACTGGGTGAAGGTGTGGGAGTTTCCGCGGGAGGATCTGCCGTCGGTACGATGGAAAAATCCGGACGGGCGGATACTCCGCGAGGTCGGGGAACAGATTGTTCTTGAGGCCGAGGCGGCGGGGAAAGATCCGGTTTCGGAAGTGTTCCTTTTCGACAATGGCGCTTTCATCGCCTCCCGCAGGACGCCGCCGTGGCGCTTTAGCTTTCCGTTCACGCGTGATTTCTTCGAAGATGAGACCCGCTACATGACGCCGGGGCGGCAACGGGTGCAGCCGAAATGGGACCGGATACTACATGTGTTCACCGTGTACGCGCGCGATGAAAAGGGGCGCGTCGGGACGGTCGGGGATTCCCTGTGGGCATTGAACGCCGCGGTGGAGAAGAACGCTCCCGGCGTGAAGGAGGTGCAGAAAATCCCCGGCAGATTGAGGTCCGGCGCCGCGCTGGGCAGGTACATACCGTGGTTCGAGACCGGCAAGATCAGGGCTTTCGAGACCGATGTTCAGGCCGCGGGGAAATACCGGCTGACGCTTGCGTACCGCTCGGGCTGCGACTATCCGAACAAGGTGGTCGTTTTTGTGGACGGAGCGCCAGCCGCGCGCATCGAAACTCCCTGCGCGCCGAATCATGACTGGGAGACGGATCTTCTGTCGAAGCCGGCCGAGATAGATCTGCCGGCCGGGCGGCATCGCATTTCGCTTCTGTCGATCGGGAGTATCAGCCTCGGCGACGTCACAGTTGAATCGGAGGAAGGAAAATGAACAGGTTGACATTTGTTTTTTTCGGCGCGCTGCTGGCGGTCTTTTCGTCTTCGGCGGTGCCGTGCATGCTTTACGATCAGGCCGAGCCGGTAGATCTGCCGGAGGTGCTTAGGACGTTCGACGGCCGGACGGTAACCGATGTCGGAACATGGGAAACGCTGCGCCGGCCGGAAATCATCCGGTTTCTCGAGCGGAACGTATACGGTCTGCGTCCGGTTGAGCGCCCCGCGGATCTTAAGTTCAGTCAGACCGGCGCGGATGAGGTCGTTCTTGACGGCCGCGCCGTGAGAAAGCGCATGTGCGCGTCTTTTTCCGGGCCCCGGGGAGCGTGGCGGTTCGGCTTCTACGCGTTTATTCCCTCTTCGGCGACGGCGGAATCGCCGGTTGCGTCATTTCTGCTGATCTGCAACCGGAATCTGTCGGAGTGGGCGGATCCGGAGTTGAAGAAGCGTTCGGAATTTTTCCCGGTGGAGAAGATCATCGGTCGCGGTTACGCCGCGCTGGTGTTCAAGAATACCGAACTGGCTTCGGATTCGGACGATTACCGTCCGCATTTGTGCCCGGACGGTTCGGTGCGGCATTTCGACCCGGATTTCACCAACGGATTTTACGCCTGCTGGGCAGAGCGCCGCACCGAGACAAGCTGGGGGGCGGTTTCCGCGTGGGCCTGGGGGGCGAGCCGCGTGATGGACTGGATCGAAACCGAAGCGCGGCTCGATGCGGGGAAGGTCGCCGTCGTCGGCCACAGCCGGGGCGGGAAAACATCTCTTTGGGCGGCGGCCTCCGATGAGCGTTTCGCATTGGCGTGCGTGAATAATTCCGGATGCTGCGGCGCGAAACTCAATCATGTCGCCGTGCCGCTGTCGGAGACGATCGGACAGGACAACAACAACAATCCGCACTGGTTCGCAAGGTCGTACCGGCGGTTCAACGGCAGGGATTTCCTTATTCCGTTCGATCAGCACTGGATTGCCGCGCTGGTGGCGCCGAGACTCATCTACATCGCTTCGGCGTCATACGACACGGGGGCGGGTCCGTGGGGAGAGTTTCTCACCGCCAGATGCGCAACCGAGGTTTGGGAGCTCTACGGGGCAAAGGGGCTTGTGGAAAATCATCTTTACGCCGTCGGCCGGCCGTTTCACGAGGGCCGCATAGGGTACCATCTCCGCAAAGGAGAGCACGATCTCAAGCTTGAGGATTGGAACAACTTTATGGATTTCGCCGACAGGCACGGATGGCGCGCAAAGTGTTCCGGCCCGGCCCGGTGAGGAGGTGTTATGATTCGGAAAGTTTTTTCTTCGGTTCTGTTTGCGCTCTGGGCGTCCGTCTCCGCGGGAGGCATGCTCGTCTATCATTTTGATTTCAATACGCTTCAGCGCAGCAGGAAGGCCGTAGTCGATGTTCTTGAGAAAATCGCCGAAGAGGGATATGACGCGGTGCTCTGGGAGATCGAGAATAAGGTCAGATTCGACTGCTGTCCCGACATCGCCGATCCCGAGGCGTTTTCAAAAGTGGAGTTCCGCGAGATATTGGATGTCGCGCGGAGGCTGGGGCTTGAGCCGATTCCGCTGATGCAGACGTTCGGACATGCCGAATACGTGCTGCAGCACCGGCCCTACTACGGACTGCGGGAACGTCCCGGAGGATATGACTGCTATTGTCCGTCGTCCGGCGAGGTGCGGCGGTTCCTGAAGAGGCTGTTGCATGAATATCTGGAGCTTTTCGGAGATGACGTAAAGCGGTTTCATCTTGGCGGAGACGAGGCGTGGTCGTTCGGCTCCTGCGCCGCCTGCAGGTCCCGCAAGGGTGTCGAGCTTTATCGCGAGCATCTTGAGGCCGTCGCCGGGGAATTGCGCGGACGCGGGATCAGACCGGGCTGCTGGCATGACATGCTGCTGAAATTCGATCGGGACGAGGGCGGCCGCCTTTTTGAAAACGCCTTCAAAGGCTATACCATCTGGTTCTGGGACTATTCATATCCGAAGGTGTGGCATTGGTGGGGGCAGTCGGAC
>JAFVZE010000340.1 GCA_017508315.1 Kiritimatiellia bacterium
CGCTCCGAACAGGGCCGGTGTTCTCGCCGAAGACGATGTGCGCGAACTCAGGGGGTTCGGCGAAATGTGCAGGGCCCTTTTCGTCAACGAGGTGACCGGGGACGGCAAGCCGTTCAACATGGTGGAGATGCGCGAGGATCTCGCGAACGGCGAACAGGTCGACGGCTGGCGGATTCTTGCCGACGGCAGGGAGATCCTTTCCGGCAGGTCGATCGGCTATCGCCGGATGAGACTTCTTGAAAAGCCGATCTCCCCGTCGAAAATCTCGCTTGAGATTACCGCGCACGGCGGCGCGTTGCGTCCGGTCTCCCTGCGCCGCTACTATGTCGAGCCGGATCTGGCCCGCACCATCCTCGCCGCCACCGGCGACTGCGGCGAGACGGATACGGCGAAGGGTCTGGAAGGCAAAACGCTCTGATTCCCGGTGAGAATTTGCGGGATGGTGGTGAAAATGAGCAGACAGATCGAATGGAAGATCGATCTGATGACGGAACTGTACGGTCTTGAAACCGCAAACGGAATGCCGAAATCCGAAGAGAGGTCTGGAAAATGAACAAGTTGACAGGTGCAATGATGGTGGTTGCCTGTGCGAAATTTGCGTGGGCAGGGAGCGTCTCGCTCTCCAATCCCGCCGGCGGCGGCTGCTGGAACGATCCTGCGACATGGAGCGGAGGCGTCCTGCCTGCGGCGGGCGATGATCTTTTGATCGAGCCGGCGGGTGACATTACGCTTTCGCTCGCCGCCGACGTTGCGGTCGACTTCAGGTCATTGGTGTTACGGCCGTCGAACGGTCTCGACAGGCATGCGTCGCTTACGTTCGATGCCGGAACGCATTCTCTTCTGCTGCCCTGTTCCGCCGAAGGACGGTACGCCGAAATCCCGTTTCTGATCGCGGACGGCGGATTGAAATGGAACGGCAATCCGAACGAGTTTCTTGAGGTTGTTGATTCCGACATCGCCGCGGAACTCAAAGGCAAGGCGGCTCCCGTCAAACTGGACAAGGCCAGATTCACGCTTTCACAGACGGCGCGGGGTGCGGTGTTCCGGCTCGAACGCGGCACGTTCAACGCGTACGATCCGGACGGAACGGCGTATGAAGGTCGCCGGTTGAGATTCCAGAATTATGCGCAAGGATCGCGCTTTGAGGCCTGCGGCGGCACGACTTTGGAATGGCCGTCGATCGTTTCCGGATGGAACTATCCGGGCGGTTTCCTTTTCGATGGCGCGAACGTCAATATACACGGCAACGCCGCATTCGGCAACGCCAACCGTTATTACCCCAACGGTATTGCGGTCGTTTCCGCGACAAATTCGACCATCAATGTTTCGGGGATTATGGGGTTGTACGGTAAACTCGAACATCTCGGGGAGGTGATGAATATCTTTGACCGGTGCGGCATGTCGGTCGGGACGCTCGTGTCGGACTGGGGAGCGAACGCGATATTCAGCAACTGCAGGCTGGCGGTTTCCCTGTCGACCGTCATAGGAGAGTATGGCGCCGGATCGGTAACGGAAGCGGTTTTTGACGGCGGCGAGTATTTTCTCGCGGCGCCGAAAATCGGGATGCAGGCCTCCGCCGGCGGCAGGCTGTCCGTCCGGGGCGGAGCCGTCGTTGAGTTCGGCAAGCCGGTGCCGAACGATGCCGGGCAGCATATAGGTTGGCGCGGCACCGGCGTCGTCGATGTTGTGAACGGCACCCTGAGGACGGAAAACAAACTTTACCACTCTCTTTATGTCGGAGCCTACGGAGACGATTACGGCACGGGCTCCGGCGTTCTCAACGTATATGAAGGCGGTCGGGTGGTTCAGCGGACGGAGAACGCGATAGAGACGGACGGAATCGCGGTCGGCGGTGTAGGATACGGTGTTCTGAACGTCTGCGGCGGAGATGTTTTTGCGATGAAGATCCATGTCGGCTGGAAAGATGCGTGCCGGCATTCCCTGACGCAGGAGGTCCGCCAGACAGGAGGCCGGGTGCGCACCGACGGCGATTCCGCGACGTATTCCTATGTCGGACTTGCCGCATACGCAGGATGCGGTTTTGTCGAATTCGACACCAGAAATGTCCCTCAGCGTGCGGCATACTATCTTGACGGGGGCGTTCTGGAGACGGCCCGCATATACGGCGGGCTCGGTTCGGCGTGCCGGGGCGGATCGGGATATTCGAAATTTTCAGCCGACGGAGGCGTCCTGATGCAGAACGCGTCTCCCGGCCCGTACCGTTCGATGACGGGATTCGATCTCGCCGAGTTCGGCGACAAGGGGCTTGTGTTCGATTCAAACGGCTATGATGTCGGAATCGATCAGGATCTCGTCGACAAGGCGGGCGAAAGCGGTGTTTTCGTCAAGACCGGATGGGGTGAACTTTCGTATACCGGCGTCTGTTCCGTCGCGTCGCTCCGTATCGAGGGCGGCGGGTTCAAGGTGGAAAACGGCGCAATCATCCGATCCGCCGTCGCCGTCGGCGAAGATGCGGCACTCTCGCTTGAAGGCGGCATAGAGTCGCTCGAGCTGCCTTCGCTCGCGATCACCAACGGAATCGTCCGTCTCGATCCCGGCGACCGGATAACCGTCAACGGCGACTTTTCGGCAGACGGTTTCAATGTGCTTTTCACTGAAGAGCCGGAGATGGGTGAAGTTCAGGAAGTTCTTGCCGTCAACGGCACGGTGGACGAAGAAACCCGCAAAGCGATTGAACGCGCGTTTACCGATGTTCATGCGGGCGATGACTCCTGCATGGACGTGGAGATCGGAACGAGTGGCGGGCGAACGGTCGTTTCCGTCAGGCGAATCGGGTGCGCCGCGCCGATAGGTGAAGAGAAGACAAGCCTCTGGAAAGGTTCGGGCGGTTGGTCCGATCCGTCCAACTGGGAGCCTTCCGGCGTCCCCGGGACCGAAAACAAAGCGGCGTTTTCCGACGCCGGTTCCGCGTCGGTGACGGTGGGGGCGGAGGCGCTCGTCGGAGCGATTGCGTTTACGGCCGGCGACCATAGGATCGAAGGGAGCGGCGTCATCGGAATCGCGGCGGGAGAAGGGGCCGCCGAAGTATCTTCCGCGGGCGGCGCCAATACCGTTTCCGTGCCGGTCCGGTTCGATTCAAAAGTGAAAATTCCGGTGGAAGAAGGTTCGGTGCTCGATTTTGAGGGGGCTGTCGGCGGCCCCGGTTTTGAAAAGACGGGGCTCGGCACGCTCCGGCTCGGCAACGCGAACGCTTTTGGGGCTGCGCTGTCGCATTCCGAAGGTACCCTGTCGCTTGGCTGCGGCGCCTCGCTCGGAGAGCGCGAAATTCCGGCGTTGCGCTTTACCGGCGGTGTTCTTGCGGTTTCCAACGAAACGGGCGCGGCGGTTTCGCTGCGGCGTCATGTCGAGATGGACTCCGGCCAGGTTCCGGTTGTGTTCAACGCGTCGACGGATGCTTCGGTCGCGCTCAGACCGCTTTCGGGACCCGTGGTCAAGCGCGGCGCGGGAACGTTGACTTTCGAGTTCAGCGAAGTTCAAAACACGTTTCCTTCGGGTCAAAGCGTTCCGGACAGTTCTTATGAAGTCGGCTTCGACGCAAACGGCTCCCTTTCGTCCGATACGCAGCCGCCCGGCTCGCTGGTGGTCGCCGAGGGACGGTTGCGGCTTGCCGCGAAGGAAGGATCTCTAAACACGCCGAAGATAACGTTTGACAGGCCGGTTGTTGTCGGAGCCCGCTATCGCGACGCGAAAGCCGCTCCGATACTGGAATTGAACGGCGTCGCAGTCCTTGTTAACCATTTTTACGGCAGTGATCTGGTCGTTGGGATGGGTATGGGCGGTTCGGCGACTCCGCATCTGAACGATTGCGCCTTGGTCATGAGCAATGCCACGCTCGCGACTCAAGCCGGTTACGGCTATCCGCAGATAGGTCAATATACGGGAGACGGGGTGACTCCGCGCCTGTCGATGGCGAATTCGCGGTTTGTTGCGGAAAACCAGGTCTATTTCGGTGGACGCAACGGCACGAAAAACGTCCGTCTGGAGGCGGTGGATTCCGTGATCGATTACGGCAATGCGTTCTATGTCACGGGCGGACTTGCGGGGGATGTCGCAAATACGGTCATAACATCGGATCGCGCCGAGAAAAATCTGTCCGTGAGCTACAATTACGCGGGCGAGCGACCTGCCGGGGGGTATCTGCGTCTTGCCGCAGGATCCGAGCTCCACGTGAACCGTGTGAAATGGTGCCGTCCCGACACCGCTCCGGATGCGCCGTATGTCGGAGATTTCCGGCTGATTTTCGACGATGCGGCATGGACGGTCGGCGAATCGGATATCGCGCTTGAATATACCGGTAACAACAGGCTCGTCGATCCGAATCTTTTCTCGGTCGAATGCCGGAAGGGCGGTCTGCGCCTTCCGGTGCTTGCCGGCCGCACTTTCAGCTCCGATTGCCGTTTCTTCGGCGAGGGCGGAATCGTGAAGACCGGCGGCGGAACGCTCAAGTTCGGCAACGGCGCGTATGATCTTTCCGGCGTCACCCGCATCGAGGAAGGTACGCTCGATCTGAGCGACGCCGGAACGGTGACCAATGCGGTCTTTGCCGGTTCGGGAACGATTCGCGGAGCGACTTTCGGGCGCGGCGTGTGCATCGATCCGGGTATCGGCGCGGGTTGGACGACGGGCGATGTTCCGGTTCTGGAAAATTGTTCGTTCTCCGGGACTTTGCATGTGAAGATCGATCCGTCGCTCGCTTCTTCGCTCAAGCCCTCGGCGACGGGAGTCGCCGTCGCGCGGTTTACCGGAACGCCGCCCGATGTTTCGCGCTGGCGCGTGAGCAGGATCTGGGACGGGGAAAAGGGTGTGCGCGGCCGCTTTGAGGTGCAGGGCGATACCGTCCGCATGACGGTCGACCGCTTTGGTTTCTCGGTTATTGTCAGATAAGCTGATGGGGGGGTGGAAAAATGAAGATCGCCGTTTCGTTTGTTGCCGGTCTTGCGGCTTTTGCCGCGGCTGCGGTTTCTCCGCTTGACGAGTTCAAGGGATGGAAGAAGATGATCGTCGAAGAAAGCGTCGACATCAAGGCGTTTGAGCACGGCGATTTCGAAAGCTCGAAAGCGGGGATGTACCTCAAGTACGGCGAGATCGGACGCTACGGCGTGAACGGCGGCGGCGGACTTCGCATCCGCCCGGTATCCAAGGCGCAAAGTTTCGTGTTTCCGCTCAAAGCGCGGCTCGAAAAAGGCAAGCGCTACATCTTCTCCGCCGACGTGCGCGCGCATGGCAAAGCCGACGGACGGGCGGTGATGGACGCGAAATTCGCCAAGACCGGCAAATACGCCGGCGGCTGCGGCGCGTGGGGGACGTGCGTCGAGAAACTCGCCGACGGCTGGACGCATCAGTACGTTGAAGTGGTCGCGAAGCATGCGCCGGAGGATATGCAATATTACTTCATGATCTATTGCCGCGTATCGGATCCGGCGGACGAGTTCGAATACATCGATGTCGACAATGTCCGTATCGAAGTGGCGGCGCCCAAGTGGTATCTCTGCAATACCTGGCCGATGCACAACCTTATTTACTCCGACACGGGGCGCATCCGCTTCAATTCGTCGTTCTACGGCGACTTTTTCGCGAGCGGGGCAAAGCCGGTCTACGGATGTTCGCTCGCCGATGCCGCAGGGAAAGTCCTGGGCGAGGCGGTGGCGCTTCCGGACGAAAACGGCAACTTCACGTTTGATTTCGGAGCGCTCGGACACAAAGGCGCGGCGAAACTCACGGTCACGCTTTACGACCGCGCCGCGCGGCTCAACCGCGGGTCGAGAACGTTCGATCTCACGGTTTCGGTTCCGGAGCGCGGCAGGAGGCTTTTCATCGAGGAAAACGGGGTGGTCCTGAAAGACGGCCGTCCGTTCATGCCGCTCGGATTCTACACGTCTCTTGCCCATCCGACGCTGCATACGATGGAGGACGTCGAATATCATCTGCGCCGCCTTTCGCAGGCGGGGTTCAACGCGATTATGGACTATCAGACGTATTCGCTCAACGGGAAACGCCGCGACAAGTTTTACGAGTTGTGCCTCAAGTACGGCATCTGGGTGCTGGCCGACGATTTCAAGGTCGGCGTCAAGGGGAAGGAATTTCAGGAAAAGCTCGACAAGGTGTATCGGCCGCTCGCGAGAAAACTTGCCGGATATCCGGCCGTCATCGGCTTTTACACGATGGATGAATCGCCGGAGGATTGCGTGCCGAATCTCGCGCTGCTGCGGCGCATGCTCAACGAGGAGGCGCCCGGGCGGATCGTCAACACCTGCAACATCATGCGTGCGGCGCCGTTCCTGCCGACGGCCGATGTCCAGGGCGGCGATTCGTATCCGGTCACGAAAAATCCCGGTTGCTCGCTGCGCGATCCCTACGGGCGCGTTTCAAAACTCGCGGCGTGCGACCCCGGCCCCATCTGGTATGCGCCGCAGTGCTACAACTGGGCGCGGATGACGAAAGGGGCGAAAGACGATCCGGAACTCTACCGCCGCAGCGGGCGCGAGCCGACGATGGAGGAGATGCTTTCGGTTGCGCTCTGCATGGCC